>CAUHLX010000221.1 GCA_959606705.1 uncultured Bacillota bacterium
GAAATGTTACTCGCCATGTTCTGTCCATTGGGGGCGGTTTTGGAGTTCATCATTTTGCGTGAAGATGTGCCAAACCGTGAAATGACACGCGGAGCGATGAAAACCGTTCGCGATTCCGCGCATCGCTGTCTCGTATCGATTACGGCACAAAAGACGCGCTTCATTCGCGGATTTCACATCGCTTGATGTTTACGGCTGGATTTAAGCGCAAGACGGCGGCACCGTCCGGGCCTTTACCCGTCAGCGCCGCCGCCCATATTCCTATGCTTAATGTTTCGCCTCCTCGCCGCTGGTCGCTTCCATTCACCACAAATGAGCCGCCGCCAAGGTTGTATTTGGTGGGCTGGTCAGCCTCACCCTTTACAACATATATTGATGTGCTGGACGAGCGCTTTTTCCACTCCACATATTTTGCAAACAGCGGGCTTGTCGGGGACGGAGCCGGAGGCGGCAGGATGACGGTCGAAAGACTTTCCCAAATACTGAAGAATATAATGGAAAACTCCATAATGCGTACTTCCCTTTTATCCGTTCTCAATGGTGGGACTGGAATTCCAGCCGCACATGAAAACCGCCCCGGCGTGAAACGGTGCTGCGTTTCACGCCGGGGCTTCCTTCAATTACCAGCTGTGACCGCCGCCACCGCCGTGGCCGCCGCCGGAGAATCCGCCTCCGGAAAAGCCGCCGCCTCCGGAGAATCCACCGCCGCTCCCGCTGCTGGAGGGAACGGAGGTCATGCTGCCGCCGGCATGGTCCAGAGAGGAGGATAGACTGCTCATGAAGATAGTGGCCCGGAAATGGCCTCCGGGATAAGAACTCTGGTACCAATCGGGATTTTCCGTGAGCAGATCGTCAAATTTCTCCGCCCAGACCTTGCTGACGCCCAGCGCGTAGGCAAAGGGCAGGATGTGGAAAAAGTATTGGGGATCCTGATGGATCAGCGTTTCCAGCCGATCCTTTTCCGCTAGGGTGATAAAATCTTTTAAGCCCAGGAGTTTTCCCAGCATTTCCGCTCCCAACACGGTGCGCTTCTTCATCAGAAGGGCAAACACCAGTGTCACCATCCAGGAAAGGATCGCCAGATCCATCAGAAGAACGCTTCCCAGCCAGCGGACGGCGGAGAGCATCAGCAGGGCCCAGCAGATCGCGTGGACGATTCCGTAGAGGGCCCAGAGGAGAATCCGCAGGGGCTTTCCCCATTTGTATTCCATGTCTACCAGGCGTGTTCCCAGAGAATCGAAGAACAGCGTGAGCAGAATGGCGATGGCCAGCACGGCCATATGAAAGGAACTGATATAGTAGCGATAGGTCAAGAGCAGCAGGATGACCGGCAGAGGAGACAGCCAGCGAAAGATCAGCTGCAGCCATTGGGAAGCCGGGGTGTAGATCATGCTCTTGCCAGAGCCGCCGCGGAACAGCGTTGAGAAGAACGCCAGGAACAGCGAAGCGATGATGGGCACGACGATGGCCAGAGGAATCAATTCCTGGGCCCGTTCTCCCAGAAACGGCGCGGAAAACGCGGCCGCAAAGGGTACGAAGAAGGCCAGAAGCGGGAAGAGCATCACGGGCTTGAAAAAGCGCTTCCGTTTCGGGCCGTCCGGCAGCTTGGGATCAAAGCTGTCGATCACCTGCCGTTTCGCAGTGGTCATGGTGGAGGAAAAGACGTCCTCAAGACTGCTGATGAGGACTTCGTCTCCGGCCTGGAACAGCCGATTGAACATGGTCCGCTCAAAGGGTTTGGCGGTGGCCGGAAGCGGACGGAGCCGTTTGAGCCGCACGTCGTCGTCCGTCTCCGTGATCGACAGCCAGCCTCCGTCGGCCCAGTAGGGCAGCAGGGAAACCATATCCTCGTCGTCGGTCCGACCATCGATAATGTAGCCGGCTTCCGCGGGCGTCATCCCGTCCGGCGCGGAAAATTCCGGAGTAACCACCACTTTTTTATCCCGCCCGAACGCGAACCACAGGAGCGCCGCCAGGAGCGGCAGAATAAGGATTGCCGCGTAGGAGGCGATTTCCATGTAGTTCAAATCCTTGCTTTCTCCGATAAAGTAGCCTTCCGGCACTTGCATTTGCAGGGTGACTCCTTCATACGCCGCCAGGGGGCGGACCAGCGTACCGCTGATCACGTTGCCCTCCACCGAGACGGCTACTGCGTCCTGATTCATTTCACCGTAGGAGCCGCTGTAGAAATGGAGCTGCCGGGGATCGAATTCCTTTGGCAGAGTGATAGTGAAGGACGCGTTTTGAATCTCCGTGGCCCATTCGGTGGGCAGGAGATTGAACATCACCGTGTCGAACTCGCTGACTCCGTCGTCATGGGGGTCCAGACGGTAGGAGTATTGATAAGTCCGAGGCCCGAATACCATGTCTTCCGAATCCCCCAGCCGGAGAACGAAGTTTCCGTTTTCCACATAGGTGGAGTAAGGGGTTCCGTCGGCGACCGAAAGATCGGTGAGATCAGAATGCGACAGAACGGTTTTGCGGCGGCCGTCTTCCTTCTGGTATTGGAATTTTTCGTTGAGAGGAATATAACGCAGAATCCCGTGACGATACTGCTTGAAATCGGTGGAAATGGTCTCCGTCACTTCGTAGACATTTCGTTCCGTCACGTTGACCGCAACCTGATAATCCAACGTATCGTATGCGTAATCGGGGTACCGGGCGGATTGACTGCTTTCTTCCGATAAAAACTGCGTCATGACCACCGGGACTACGCTGGCCGACATCTGAAGAATAAAGAATCCGATCACAAAAATTTGAATCATTTTCCCAATCTTCCTGCTGTTTTTCATACTGCTGCTCTTTGCCATAGTGCCTCCTTAGCATTTTGTTTTAGTATTAAGGCCATTTTACCAAAAAACCCATGAGATTAATAGACATAAACAACCCCTCCCGCGAATAAGTTATATCGAAAAACATTGGAGGAGGGAATGAGACTCGTGGGAAAGATAGGAATATTGAGCAAGGTAAAACTGCCGCAGAAAAAAACTGTGGTCAAACTGGCAATCTTCATACTGATCGTGGCGGTGATTGCCGCCGCAGCATTCTTACTGTTAAAGGGTGATGACAAAGTGGAATTTAACGTGCTTGGCGAGAAGGAGATTCCCCAGCAGATCACCAGCCAGGTGATTCCGGAATACCGGCAGCTGGAACGGGCGCTGGCTTGCGTGGTGGATGACAAGGTCTACGTGCTGGCTTCCCGCGGGGAAAAGCCCACATCCGGCTATGAGGTCAAGATCGCCAAGATGACCGTGTCGGAAAAGGACGATGTGACCACGCTGACCGTGTATACGGAATTCAAAGATCCGCAGCCGGGAACGGCGCTGACCCAGGCGTTGACCTATCCGCTGCAGGTAGCGGAAACGGATCTGAGCTATCTGCCGGATCAGATTGAGCTGAAGGTGCAGTACGTGGAGTAGCGGCCGCAGGACGGTAAGGTTCGGACGGTGTCAGCGAGCGGAATCGTCAGCGAGCGGAATAGACGGCGGCTTCCGTGACGATAAAGTCCATGGGAATATCCGTGGGCTCCGACGGAATTTGAGGAAGTACTTGAAACTCATAAGCCAAGCCGATTTTGGGAACGTCGGTCCGCAGGAGGGGCAGAAAGCGGTCATAACAGGCCTTTCCAAATCCGATGCGGCGGCCGGCGCGGTCGAAAACGACTCCGGGAACGATCACCAGATCGATTTCGGCGGGGCGGGTTTGCCGGCAGTTACGGGGGTCCGGCTCGGGGATTCCCATGGGGGAAGGGCAGAGAAGAGACCGGAAGGACGCAATGACAGGGGACTCGAAAGAGTCTTCTTTTTTTTCGCCCGCCAGACTGCCGGCGGGCGTCTCTTCCCACAGGGTGTAAGGGGTAATCCGAAAATCGGGACCGGTGAGCGGAAGCACCGCCGACTTTCCCAGGAGCGAAAGCTCCGACAGGATGGGATCGGTGGGGAATTCGTTTCGGCAGTCCATATAAAGCATGACCGTTCGGGCCGAATCAAAAACCTTCAGCTCCCGGAGAAGGTCGAGGGCTCGGCTGCCGGCCCGACGGATAAAATCGCGGTCCAAAGCCCCTCTTTTCTTGAGCATTTCCGTTCGCAGCGCTTCTTTTGTCTGGTACGACATCTCCACTTTTTTCCTCGCTTCCTGGTGAATTTATGTCACTTCACGTAACCTACACATAACTGTAATGAGATTGTAACATGCCCGGGTATTTCATAAAAACTTGTTTTATATTATAATATTTTGTAAGTGTGAGCACAACTTTTTGTCGCTTTTACTCAAAAAATGTTTAGGGGGACCCCTGTTTTATGATAGTATTCGACCATGTGACCAAGCTTTACGGCACAAATGTGGGGATTGAGGATGTGAGCATCAAGATCGACAAAGGGGACTTTGTGTTCTTGGTAGGGCCCAGCGGGGCGGGCAAGTCCACATTCATCAAACTCATTCTGAAAGAAATCGATGCGGACGAAGGCTCCATTACGTTGAATGGCATGGAGATTACCGATCTTCCCAATCGTCTGATTCCCAAGCTTCGCCGCAGCACCGGAATCGTGTTTCAGGATTTCCGTCTGCTGCCTAAGAAAACCGTATTTGAAAACGTGGCCTTCGCGATGGAAATCATTCATATGAGCCGGCGGGCGATTCATCGTCAGGTGCCTCAGATGCTGTCTTTGGTGGGGATCAGTTCAAAGTCGGACAAGTATCCTCACGAGCTTTCCGCGGGAGAGCAGCAGCGGGTGGCCATTGCGCGAGCCATCGTAAACAACCCCACCGTGCTCATCGCGGACGAGCCTACGGGAAATCTGGACCCGGACACCGCCTGGGAGATCATGCGGCTTTTGGATCAGATCAACCGCCGGGGGACCACCATTGTGATGGTCACTCACGCAAAGGATATCGTGGACCGCATGAATAAGCGAGTGGTGGCCATCGAACGGGGCCACGTGGTGAGAGACGAGTCGGAAGGGGTGTATGGCATAGATGATTAGAGCGATAGGATATGCCATCAAGCAGGCATTTACGCAGGTGTTCCGAAATCGAACCATGACGCTGGCGTCCATCTTTTCCATTACGGCCATGCTGCTGATTCTGGGTCTGTTTTTCATGCTGGCGGTAAACGTCAACGTGATGGCGGAGGACGCCAAGAAACAATTTGACACCATCGAAGTGTTT
>CAUHLX010000222.1 GCA_959606705.1 uncultured Bacillota bacterium
GCGTAGATATCGCTTTTTTCTTTCTCCGTGCGGCGCTTAAAATTCTGGAAATCCGCCGCCAGTCTCATATATCTGGACTGCAAGTCTTCGTCCTCCGCGGAACTCTCTTCCTTCTTTTCCTCCGCAGCCTGCTCGGCATCCGGGTGCTCTTCTCCGCCGGAATCCGCATCCTCCTTTGGATTGGGCTCATCTCCCGCCGGCTCCGTTTTTTCTTCCTTCACCGCTTCCTTCTGAGGATCGTCCTCTTTCTCCTTGGCTTTCTCCCCATCGAAGGCTTCATTCTGTCTGTTCATCTTCCTCTCCTCCCATCAGTTGGAACGACCGATTTAAATTTTCCGTCATGTATTCGATGACAGAAGTCACCTCGTCGTACTTCATTCGGGTCGGACCGATGACCCCGATCTTTCCCACCAGCTTGCCATTGATATGGTAATCCGCGGTAATCAAGCTGCAATCCCGCATTACCTCGTCCGTATTTTCGTCCCCGATCGTGATGATCACCCCGCTGTCACGGTTGATCAGGACATCGGTCAAGTGCTTCTTTTGATTGACCATTTCCAAAAATATCTTGGCTCTTTCCAGATCATTGTATTCGGGAATGGAGAATATATTGGTGAGTCCTTCTAAATAAAGCTCCACATTCAGCATGCTTTCCAGCGTGCTGAGGAAGCTGGGCATGATGCTTTCGGCCAACTGAGACATGGATGTGAGATCCGCCTCAAAGCTCTTTATGATATCCAGCGTCAAAATGTTGCTGATGGTTTTTCCTTTGTAATTGTGGGTCATCACCTTGGACAGCAGCTCCAGGTGCTCCGGCAAGTAGGAAACCTTCACCTTTAATGCGGTGTTGGAAACCTTTCCGCTCTCCGCCACGATCATCAGGACTACCGTGTGTTCGTCCACCGGCAGAATATTGATGTATTCCAGTTTATCTTCATCCGTCTTCGGCGTCATGGCAAAGGCGGTGAGATTGGTCAATTCCGACAGGAGATTGGCGGCGTGCTCGATGGTCTTATCCAATTCCGCCAGATTCGTGCTCAATTTTTCCTGGATAAACTGCTTCTCCTCCGCCG
This sequence comes from uncultured Bacillota bacterium, assembly GCA_959606705.1. Classification (GTDB taxonomy): domain Bacteria; phylum Bacillota; class Clostridia; order Peptostreptococcales; family Anaerovoracaceae; genus CAUHLX01. The sequence continues at coordinate 1,074 of CAUHLX010000222.1, forward strand.
GAAGCTCGTAACGGCTCATCAAATTGTTGACATAAAGCCGATACGCTTTGTCCGACGGCACTCGTCCCGCAGAAGTATGCGGATGCGTCAAAAATCCCATTTCCTCCAAGTCTGCCATTTCATTGCGGATCGTCGCCGGGCTGATGCCCATGTCGTACTTCCGCGATAAGGTCCGAGACCCTACCGGCTCGGCAGAACGGATAAAATCGGATACGATCGCGTGCAGAATCTTTAATTTTCTTTCGCTTAGCGTCATATCACATCACCACTTTCGCAGCGCAGCTTTTCATTTGGTTTGTTAGCACTCTTATCGAGTGAGTGCTAACCTTTAATCTAAATTTACCATTCCGCCCCGTTGTTGTCAATAGCATTTTCGAAAATATTTTATTACCTTGACAATCGACGTTAAATTGAGGACAATAATAATAAGAAAGCGCAGGTCGCGGCCGAGCCGCAATCATGCATAAAGGAGATGATCTGTATGAGGCAGAAAGTTATTATTACCATCGCCCGTCAGTTTGGCAGCGGCGGTCGTGAAATCGGCCAAAAGCTGGCGGAACAGTTAGGGATCAATTTTTATGACAAAGAGCTGATCGCGCTGGCCGCCAAGGAAAGCGGCATTGATGAAGATCTGTTCGAGAGTGCGGACGAGAAGCCGTTCAATCCGTTTTGGAGTTCTCTGGCAGTCAACATCGCCGGCTTTGGCAGTAAATTTTCGGGTTTCTCCGATATGCCAATGAATGACAGGCTTTTCCTGATTCAGTCCAATGTGATTAAAAAAATCGCTCAGGAAGAATCCTGTGTGATCGTAGGCCGCTGTGCGGATTATATTTTAAAGGAAGAAAAAAACGCGGTGCATATTTTCATCCATGCGGCCCTACCCTTTAAAAAGAATCGTGTAGTAGGCTCCTACGGGATTCCCGAACCCAACGCCGAGGAATTCATGAAAAAAACCGACAAACGCCGCGCTTCCTATTACGACTATTATGTGGGAGAAAAATGGGGCATTGCCGAAAACTACGATCTATGCGTGGACAGCAGCTCCGTCGGCATCGAGAACACCGTCAAGCTCATCATCGAAATTGCTAAGATGAAACTGGGCGAATAAGCTCTTTGGCGTAGGCGACAATGCCGAAGACGCGTTCCGATTGCAGGCGCCGGAGCGCTTCAAATCCGCGCGCCGAGGACGATCCAAAAAAGGATCGCTGTCCGCAAACAGCGGCTCACGAAAAAGACGATTGCAGAATGGAGATTTCGCAATCGTCTTTTTAAATTACGTAGGATCAGGGCCGGATCAGCTAGTAACACATATTTCAAATAGCTGATTATCGTATTTTCGACCTTTTGAAGCAAAAGCACCGTTCCGGTCGTAAATAAATGCAAATATATGTTAGATCTGTCACTCAATCAGGCAATATGGGCGTTGCGGCTCGTTCTTTTCGACTTTATTTTAATGAGGTACAAGCATGGTCGAAAATAGCCGCGTTTTTTCGGCCGATTCCGATTATTGCCTAAAAAGTCGAAACCCACTTGCGGATCAATCTGTCCATATTGCCTAGCCCGTGGATCGACCTAGTCATCTTATCCGAATTTCCCAGCTCCGCTCTTTCATCTAGACCTCTCGAAATTCTTCATAAGGCTCCTCCACATCCGGCAGCAGCTCCACGTAAAGGTCCTGAAACTCCCTTCGCAGCGCTTCCCAGATTTCCCGCTGGATCATCGTGATGTTGGCAATGGAAATCAGGTCGTAAGGCGCGGAGAAATAAATGCTGACCCAGATACGGCGTCCCGTCCGCACCACCTCGTACACCTCTCCGGTCAATTCATAGCCATCCAAAATCCCCTGGGAAATTTCCTTGATCTGATCGATGGTCTCCTGCTCCGGCGCCAGCAGAAACAAGTCCCGAAGGCCGGTCGCCACCGTTTTCAGCGGTCTGGGTAATATGAAGAGCGACAGCACGATGGCCGCCACCTGATCCAGATACGGAGAAATCGCTTCCACCAGTTCATGATGTATGAAAGACGGAAGCAGAAACGCCGCCGCCATGCCCACGCTGGCCGCCGCATCGATCTGCCAGCCCATCATTTCGGCGTCCACCATAGGCGAATCGATCCGCCGGTTGACACGATGGAGCAGCAGCAGCACGATCGCGCTCACCACCGCGGCAAACAGTTCAAAATACCCCACCAGCGTAAAAGACACGTTCCGCCCGCCGGACAGCATGATCTGAATGTCGTTGGCCACCAGTCCTACCGTGATGGCAATCAGCATAAATCCTTTGATCACCAGGAAAATTGATTCGATTTGAGAGTAGCCGAAGGGCCGCTTCTCGGTGGTCGGTTTATAGAGCAGAGGTACGATACGCAGTGAAATGATGATCATCAGAGATTCCGCACCATCGTATGCCGAATCCATAAGCACGGCCTGAGAATGGGTCACCAGCGCCATGATAAACTCCAGTAAAACAAAGAACACACCCCCGTACATAGAAATTTGCAGTGCGGTCTTTTCCAAACGAATATGAGCCTCCGTCGACTCCATGCTTCCAACTCCCTTTAAGATAGTTTGCTTCCGCTATGATATTTTTTCTTCCGTCGTCTTCCCCTGCTCCCACTGGTGTATTTCCCGTTTCAGCTTCTCGGAATACCTCAAAAACATCGCTGCCGCCATGACGCACAAAATCAGCTGTGCGGCAGGGGTCGCCGCCCAGACTCCCGGCATGCCGCCCAGCAGCACCGGTAGGGTGAACAGCAGGATCGGCGTAAAGCACAGGGGATCCAGATAGATCAGCAAAGTGGAAAATGTCGTCTTTTGTACGGCATAGAAATAGGAGGATGCCAGCCGGACGATGCCGGTCAGCGGAAAGGCTACGGCAAAAATCCACATGTAGCGGCTGACTTCCGCAGATGCTTCCGCAGATGCGCCGAACAGCACGGGAATCATATCGCGGAGCAGATAAGCTCCGATCATCCCCCCTACGCCCAGCGCCAAAGTCAGTCGAAACGCCTTTCGGCGGATTGACGCCATATCCTCATAGCGCTTCGCGCCGTTGTAATAGCTCACCAGCGGTTGGATTCCGTCCCCAATGCCTTGCAGAGACAGCTGAATGGTATCCAACACGTAGGACAGCACCGTGTAGGTGGATAAGGCGATCGCTCCCCCATATCGAATGCATTGCCAGTTCGTCAGAATAATAATGATGGAAGGCGCATATGTCAATCCGAAGGGAGACAAGCCCACCTTGAAAATATCCCGCATCAGAGCTCCGTCCGGACGGAAGCCGGACCGCTTCCAAGTTCCTTTTTGCGCGTGATACAGCAGCAGCAGACAGAGCAGCGCCACCAAGCCTTGCGCGATCGTGGTGGCCAGCGCCGCGCCGAACATATCCCAACGCAGTCCGATGATGAAAAAAGCGTCCAGCACGATGTTGATCAAAAGCCCCGCCACCATGACCCCCATCGCCTCCGTGGTTTTTCCCGCGTTCCGGAGAAGCGGTGCCATGCCACAGCCAAAGATCTGCATTCCTGCGCCTATGGCGATCATTTTGCCATAAGTAAGCGCCGCCGTAAAAATATCCCCCTCCGCACCTAAAAACAGGAGAATCGGGCGGATGAATCGAATCAGAAGGACCGTCAACAGCACCGCCGCCGAGCACAGGAGCAGAATCGCGTTGCCCCGCGCCCGTTCGGCGCTCTCTTCGTCTCCCTTGCCCAGTCGATGGGAAAAAGCCACGCCGCCGCCCACGCCGATTCCCGTGCCCAGCGCCATCAAAAAGGACGTAACCGGCCAAGCGATGTTCACGCCCGAAAGCCCCACGTCGCCCATTTCCCGTCCGATGAAAAATCCGTCTACAATGGAATAAAACCCTGCGAGAAGCATCGATACCATGGAAGGTATTACATAACTCCAGAACTTGCCGTCTCTGCCGCCGCTACTGTGTGCGCAGTTTTCACTGCTCATTTTAACACCCCGTTTTCTTTTTCGGCTTTGATTTACTTGTTGGTAAGTAGGCGTTCCGATCACTTTATAGTCCTTCGGAACGAAAGATCAATACGAATCTATTCTACCCGAAACAA
>CAUHLX010000223.1 GCA_959606705.1 uncultured Bacillota bacterium
TTGTATTCCGTCGAAAAATTATTCTTTACAGTAACTTGTTTCCTATGTTATTATGAATTGTCAAACTACCTGTGGCTGAGTTCTGCGACTCTCCGACGCAGCACACGGCAGCAGGCGAAAAAAGAAAAGGAGAAAGAAAAATGATCGATCAGGCAAAAAAAGCGGAAATCATCGGCGAGTACAAAACACATGAAGGGGACACCGGTTCCCCCGAGGTTCAGGTTGCGATCCTCACTTATCGGATCAACGATCTGAATGAACATTTGAAGATTCACAAGAAGGATCACCATTCCAGAAGAGGCCTTCTGAAGATGGTAGGTCAGAGAAGAAACCTTCTCAATTACTTAAAGGAAAAAGACGTGGAGAGATACAGAAGTCTCATCGCGCGCCTTGGACTGAGAAAATAAGCGGTGGACGAAAGGCGGGGAGCTTCCCCGTCTTTCTTTACAGTCGCTGGTTTTAAAATATTTAATTCATATCGGGTGCGGGTCAGGCTTGAGAATTTAACTTATTCACCCTTTGCCGCCGGACACGCGGGAGACAGCGAGTAGGTTAGCTTGTCAAGCCGGACCTGATACTGAGGAAAAGGCGTTGCGGAGGAGAGCCGGAACGCAGGGAAAGGAAAGGTTTACGAAGAAATGAGTTTTACGGATTACAGAACATTTAAGACAGCACTGGGCGGAAGACTGCTCCAGATCGAAATCGGCAAGGTTTGCGGACTAGCCAATGGCGCGGTCACACTTCGTTACGGAGATACGGTGGTCAACGTCACCGCCTGCTGCTCCGCCGAGCCGCGTCCGGACATCGACTTTTTCCCGCTGTCCTGCGACTTCGAGGAAAAAATGTACGCGGCCGGGAAGATTCCCGGCGGCTTTATCAAGAGAGAGGGAAGACCGTCGGAGAAGGCTATTTTGAGCTGCCGCTTGATGGATCGTCCTCTGCGTCCGCTGTTCCCCAAAGGGTTCCGCAATGACGTTCAGGTGGTCGCTACCGTCATGTGTGTGGATCCGGACTGCGCGCCGGACATCGTGGCGATGATCGGTTCTTCCATCGCGTTGTCCATTTCCGATATCCCGTGGGACGGTCCCACCGGTTCCGTGGTCGTCGGGCTGGTGGACGGCCGTTTCGTGATCAATCCCACTCAGGCGGAGCGGGAAGTCAGCGACATGCACCTCACCGTGGCGGGCACCAGAGACGCCATCATGATGGTGGAAGCCGGTGCCAAGGAGGTTTCCGAGGATCAGGTTCTGGAAGCCATCCTGTTCGCTCATGAAGAAATCAAAGGTTTGATCGAGTTTATCGATGAAGTAGTAGCCGAGGTGGGCAAGCCGAAAAAGGATTATGCCATCAAGCAGGTTCCCGAAGAGATCGGCGAGGCGGTCCGCGCTTACGCCTCTGAGAAAATGCGGGCGGCGGTTCAGAGCACGGACAAACAGGAACGTCTGGACAACATGGACGCCGTAGAGTTGGAAACCAAGGAGCATTTCGCGGAGATTTATCCGGACAACGCCAAGGATATTGACTCCGTTTTGTATGATATTACCAAGGAACAGGTCCGCAGCCTGATTCTGGACGAGGGAGTTCGCCCGGACAATCGCAAACCGGACGAAATTCGTCCCATCTGGTGCGAAACCAGCTTCCTGCCCAGAACGCACGGAACGGGACTGTTCACCAGAGGCCAAACTCAGGTTCTGTCCGTCACCACGCTGGCGCCGATGGGGGAATCCCAGACCATCGACGGCATCGGAGACGAGGTGGAGAAGCGTTACATGCACCATTACAACTTCCCGCCTTACAGCGTGGGAGAAGCGCGTCCCATGAGAAGCCCGGGACGCCGCGAGATCGGCCATGGGGCGCTGGCGGAGCGCGCGCTGCTGCCGGTACTGCCCAGCGAAGAAGAGTTCCCTTACGCCATTCGCGTGGTATCCGAGGTTCTCTCCTCCAACGGCAGCACCTCTCAGGCCTCCGTTTGCGGCAGCTGCCTGTCTCTCATGGACGCGGGGGTTCCCATCAAGGCGCCGGTTGCCGGCATCGCCATGGGACTGATCAAGTCCGATGACAAGCTGGCGATTCTGTCCGATATTCAGGGAATGGAAGATTTCCTGGGCGACATGGACTTTAAGGTGGCGGGTACGGCGAAGGGCATCACCGCCATTCAGATGGACATCAAGATTCACGGGCTGTCCAAGGAGATTCTTCACGATGCGCTGGCTCAGGCTCACGAAGGCCGGATGTACATCATGGGTAAAATGCTGGAAGAGATTCCGGAGCCCAGATCCGGACGGTCATCGGGCCGGGTGGAAAGACCATCAACAAAATCATCGCGGAGACCGGCGTAAAGATCGATATCAATGACGAGGGCATGGTTTACATCGCTTCTCCGGACATGGATTCCGCCAACGCCGCGTTGAAGTATGTGGAACGGCTGACCGAGGACGTGGAGATCGGAAAGGTTTACGAGGGCAAGGTCATGCGGATCATGAACTTCGGGGCGTTTATCGAAATCCTGCCCGGCAAGGAAGGTCTGCTGCACATCTCCAAGATGGCGAAGCATCGCGTGGAGAAGGTGGAGGACGAGATGAACATCGGCGATACCGTGACAGTAAAGGTCACCGAAATCGACAATCAAAATCGCATCAATTTGACCAGAAAGGAGCTGCTGTAGGGGGCTGCCCCTCGGAGCTCGTGACAATCCCATTACAAAGGGATTCGATCGGTTGAAATACAAAGTGTCGTATGATAAAATACCCAGGGTAACTACCCCTGGGTATTTTTTAGCTTACATACTTTTCCCTGATTAAGGGAAGGAATATCCATATGCAAGAAACGCGACCGACGGAAGAAGAGAAAGGGAGATAGGGAATGAAGAGAAAAAGGTTTGCCGCGCTGGGGGTTTCTCTGGCAATGTTTTGCGGAACCCTGATGAGCGGGTTTACTTATTATGACGGCATGGGCAATGTCTATTATGACGCCGTCATGAATATCGGACCGTCCACGATTTACGGGGAACAGATCGGGACGCATCCGTCCAATGGTACGGAACACGTTTACACCGCTACGGCTAACTTTACCGCCGGTGTGGTCAAGCCCTATGTATTCGAAGGCGAGGTGACGGGGAAGTATACGCTGGACGGTATGGTGACCTGGGCGGAGCAGGAGGGCTATAAGGTTCTGGCCGGAATCAACGGGGATCTGTTTGACACCGGCTCGGGAGCACCCAGAGGGATCTCCATTCACGACGGCAAAATCAAGAGCTCCGGTTACGAGCCCAATTACGCGCTCACTTTCGATTCCGAAGGCAGAGCCGCGGCTGCTTATGTGAACATGACATATACGATGAAGGGAACCATACAGGACTGGGTTGCGGCCCCCACGGACCCCAACACGACGGAGGGCGCCGTGGCACCGAGTACGGAACCGGCGGTACAGGCGGTCCAATCGGAAATATCCCTGCCCATCGGCTATTTCAACGTGCCCCACGGAGGCGCAAAGGCGCTGCACCTGTTCAATCGGCAGTACGCCGCGAGCACCAAGACAAAGCCGAATTGCGTCGAGGTCGTTCTGGAGCCCACCGAGGGTTCGGGTCCGGAGCCTTATGTAAACGGAACGCTGAAAGCAAAGGTGGTTTCCGTGACCTTAAACACCTCCAACACGCCCATCGGAGACAATCAAATGGTGTTGTCCACGACGGCGGATTCGGCCACGGCGGCCACGATCGCCAAGCTGGTTCCGGGCAGCACCGTGGAAATTTCGGCAGCCACCGATGAAGGGAATTCCCTGGCCACGGCGAAGGAAGCCATCGGAGTCTATCAGCTCATCGCACAAAACGGTCAGCTCACGGATTCCGTGAGCGCTCTGAGGTCGGCGGATCCCCGGACTTGTATCGGAATCAAGGCCGTCCGGCGTTTCCAAGGGGTTGAACCTGACGGATGCCGCCAAGCATTTGATCGCTCAGGGCTGTGTGACGGTAGTCAATATGGACGGCGGCGGCTCCACCATGTTCACCGCGCGTTCTCCGGGGAAGGATACGACCTCCAAGCTGAGAAATTCTCCTTCCGATAAAACCCAGAGAAAGGTGACCAATGGCCTGCTCTTTGTCTATACGGGAAAAGGGTCCGGCGTCGCCAGTCAGATCAATCTTTACCCGGGTTTGACCGTGGCTATGCCGGGAGCGGATGTGACGGTGGAGCCTTACGCTTCGGATGAGCTTTACGAACCGGCGTCATTGCCGGGAGCGGTGACATATACGGTGGATCAGGAGGACGCGGTGACCGGCGGAGGCAACATCATCACCATGGGCAAGAGCCTGGGGGTCAAGACCATCACGGCACACAGCGGCGGCATTACGGGAACCGCTCAGGTCAGTGTGGTGGACGATGTGTCCTTTACTCCTTCGGTGACCAGCCTGAATTTGGATCCCGGCGCCAGCAAGGATATCAACGTGACAGCCAGCTATGGCAATGTGAGCGCGGTGACTAAGGACAGCCTGTTCACCTGGAATTGTGACGCTTCCATCGGGACCATCACGCAGGACGGTTTATTTACGGCGGCCAATGTCAACGGTCTGACCGGCAATATTACGGTGGCGTACAAGGATACGGTTAAGACCATTCCCGTACAGGTAGGAAAGGCGCTGACCTTCTCCGATATCGCAGGGCACTGGGCGCAGAGCTATATCGAGACTCTGGCGGGCCAGGGAGTCATCAACGGAATGGGCAACGGCTTGTTTGCGCCGGAGTCCAAGGTCAGCCGGGCGCAGTTCTTAACCATGCTGGCCCAGAGCACTCCGGGTGCGGACCCGGGTTCCGCTCCGGCATCCGGCTTCGCGGACGTTTCGTCCTCCGAATGGTATTACCAGTATGTAAACTGGGGCTTTGCCAACGGCATCGTCAGCGGAGTGGATGCGACGCACTTCAGCCCCAACGCACAGATTACCAGAGAGCAGATGGCGGTAATGCTGCAAAACTACTTGAAGCTGACCAATCGGACGGCCAATGTGACGGCCAGTGTGCCTGGCTTTACCGACGCCGGGAGCATCAGCCCGTGGGCGTCGGCGGCGGTAAATTCGGTGGTCGCGGCGGGAATTATGAGCGGCAGACCGGAAGGCAGCTTCGACCCGCAAGGAAGCGCCACCCG
>CAUHLX010000224.1 GCA_959606705.1 uncultured Bacillota bacterium
CGTCTTTGTGTCAACGCTGGTCCCTGCCTGAATAGAGGAAGCTGATGCGTTGTCGTGATATGTAAGGGTATGCTGTGTTGGAAACGCATCGAAATTTCCATTATAGTTAAAGAAACTCTTCATGTTTGTCGCTTTACCATCTTCGAGAGGATCATTTTTCCAGCTTCCCGAATATGTTGTATCCGTAGTTCCATTGGCAGCGATATTTATAACAAAATTATTGATTCCCAATGCCATTTCTAATATTTTCGTACCATCATCAGGCACATCTTTAATATAAACAGGGAATTTCGCCAAATAGTATTCGGCCGAATCATCTGACGACTGATAAAATCTCTGAATCGTTACCGGCGTATTGTTGGATGTTTTAATTTGTACCGCAAATGCTTTGCCAGATGAAAAATTTGTCAAGCTAGATGGCTCCGCTTTCTCCATACTAATTGCTTGAGACACTCCGGTTGTATTAGTATCAATGCTATACCTTGCATTCCAAGTATCTTTTGTATTGCCGGCCGCTGTACCGCTCGTACTAAAGCTGTATTTTTTTACATTCTGTTGGAAGGTATATGTATCATCAAGTACTCCGCTCTCTTCATCAGAAGAATAATCCCATCCTCCATAAAAAGTTAAATATTGTGGATCGTAGTTAAATGTCATCTTAATTTCTTGTATCCCATAATTCGTCAAAGCGGACCAGTTATCCTGAGTCATATGCTTCGCCCGTATGCCGACCCAAACAATGTCACCTTGCTCCAAAGTAGGCATCTCTACCGGTAAACTCCCGGGACCCACCTTTGTATCGGCGTTATCTACACCTAAACAGTCCATATACAGTTCCACCTTCGAACCGTCCGTTGTTACGGCACCAAAGGAACCTGCAAATACTGCTTGTGGAATTAATGAAATACATAGTGATAATACGAGCAAAAACGAAAGCCAACGTTTCTGTTTCATTTGTGCATTTCTCCTTTCTCATGCTAAAATGTTATATATAAATTATCCAATGTGTCTATTGGATAAGGATTGCTTCTATTGAAGTTTAAGACTTGAATAAAAAGGATATACTCTATGATTTGCTGCGTTTTCATTTACAAGGTTTGTATCGTTTAGGTTAATTCCCGTATCCATATTCACATCCGCAGTTCGAAATAAATAAATTCTCTTTGATCGGCTTCCAATTTCAAATTTCAGATCCGGTATGGGCTTGATCGCATTCTCATTGATCAAATTCGCATCATTTAAATTAATTCCACCATCCATATTTACATCTCCATTGGTTGGCAATATCATAAATGCTCTTTGCACAGATAAATCTAATCCATCCTCTCGATATGTGTATTCCACTTTATAAATACCAGGCTTTGCATTTACACGAGTCAAATCGATGATGGCAGTTTCCGTTGTATCAGTAAGATCTCCCGTTATAACAACTGTTTCAGCAGGTTCCGTAAAACCTGTAAATAAGTCTTCGGAAGCCATGATGTCATAGGTTATCTTTCGATTAATCGGTTTATCTGCCGTAGGATTAATCACCGTTCCATCCGCACGATACAAAATCACTCCCGGATCCAGCAATTTGTTTTTAATAAACCCAAACATCGCAGTTTCATCCTTATCATAGTTGATAAACTCATCATCCTTTAAGGTCACCGAACCTGCAGATACCACAGGAAGTTCTTTCATTGTTTTCGTGTCCCCCCAAGCCTGAACCGTATATTGCACCGAAGCATTTCCGCCGTCAGGCACCATATCCTCCGCGTATCTATAGTTCGCATCAAAATAGGCCTTCGCCTGCACTCCCTGTTCCGTGGTCCAAGCGCCTTTCTCCACCATCTTCATGATCTCACCATAGGGCGAATTGCCGTAATTCAGCTCAATCCGCGCCTCTCCGGTTTCGCCGTCGTCCTTCGGCACGCGAAGCTTCAGGGTGCAGCATTCCCCATTGGCCATCGTGATCCGAATGGTGTTGGGGAAGCCCGCTTCCTTGCTGTTTCCGATGAGGCCGGACACCTCCGCGGAGTATGCCCCCTCGCTGACTCCGGAAACGGTCACCGTTGCAAAGCTGCCGCCGGTGCTGAATTCCACCTTCGGTGTCACCGCCGTCCCACTGGTGGTCAAGCTCAGCTCCACCTCCGTGGTGTCTTTTGCCAGAGACAGGTAATACTCCAAAATATCGCTGTCAAAAGCCGCGGGCGTGGTCAAAGCACTGGTCTCATACAGGCTCGCCTCTTCTCCGGCCGCGGTACCATCTGTCTGTGTCACGGTCAGACCCACGAGCTGATGCTCTGCCTCCGGCTCCGCCGTTTCCTCAAATAGTTGCAAATCTCCGCCAAAAGCAAAGATGTTTTTCAAGTTGGTTTCCGGGTTGTGTGCGGCATCTTTTTCCCAGGCCCCTCCGGAAGCTCCGTCCTCCCCGGTCATAAGGACCAGAGTGCCGCTCCCCCGGGCCAGCTTCAGCGCCATTGGCGCCTTTCCGTTAGCGGGTACCTGCTTCAGCCGGAAGGGAAGGCACACCAGGTATTCCTCCCCCGCCGATCCGGTCTGATAAAACCGGTTGGTGGCCGCAGAATCCGCGGTGTTTTTCTGAATTGATACAAACGCGGTATTCCAGTCCGACGGAAGCGCTTCCTCCCGCTGACCATCCGTATAGTCCGTGGCCTTCCAATTGCTGTCGGCCGTAACGCCGTAACGTCCGGAATCCCAGTGGATCCCGTCCGTGGTGGTTCCCATGTTCACCCGATTCAACGTGGCCAGCCAATCCTGCTCCGAGGTGCTGACGTTGTTGTCCCCGTCAAAGCCGACGGGTTCGATCATGGCAGGATTATAATCCAATCCGATTTCCACACCGTAGACGCCTTCATTCTTCACCAGCGGAACCTGATCCAAATGATCTACGCTCACCCCTACCCAGAATACCTTGTCCACATCCTCGGCCTGAGAAAACGCCGGTCCGGTGGCGGAGGTCGAAAAATCAGGCCCGCTGCCGTTGGAGTCAATTCCCAGATACTTTACGAAAATCGTAGGCTTCGCTTCCGCCGCCGACACCGTTGCCGCTCCTGACATCAGCAGTGTCGCCGCCATACAAAAGGCCAGGAGCAGAGAGGTCCCGCGAGCAAATCCATTTGTTATCTTCATGGTCCTTCCACACTCCTTTCGTTACTGCAATGTCTGGTAAAATAATGGTGCCGTTTTCCCGGAGCTGACCGCTCTGCCGTCGATTCCGTTGATGATGCCGTCGTCGTTGGCGTCACAAATCCGGTATTTATAGATCAGAGCATCCGTGTCATAGCTGGGTACTCCTTCAAATGCCAGCCGATCCACATAGCGCCCCATCAGCAGTGCGGAGTCCTGGGCGTCGATTGTTCCGCTCACATCCGCATCTCCCGGCCTGGCCAAAACGATCAGCGGTCTGGAAACGCTGATTTGACTTCCGTCAAAGTCCGTAAAGGTGTAGGTGATCCCGTACAGGCCGGGCCGAATTCGCAGGTCTTTTAAAAAGTCCGCCTGACCGCCCAAACCAGTTCCCACCGCGTAGGAGACGGAAGTCACGGTTCTAAAATCCGTACTCGGTATGGCCAGAGGAGTATCCGACAGCCGATTCAGCGAAATCCTCCCATTGACCGCGGCAGCCGAGACGGGTTGCCCCACGCTGTCGGTCAGCGCTCCGATTCCGGGATCCGTAAAGGATTCTCCCATGTAAACGAATAACGCGTTTTCCTCTCGATCATAGTTGGTTCCTGCCCAGGCCCGCTGATGATAGATCAATCCGGTCGTGCCTTTCACAGGTGTAAATCCCTCCGTAAACTGGAATCCCTCGCCGCCTGTTTCGGACAGACCCAGATCGAATTTCTCTTTCCACAGCTCCTTCTCCTCCTGCAAAACGGTTTCATCCCGCATGATGAGGCCATAAGGTGAATTTCCATAGTGGAATTTCGCCAGCTGACTCTCCGGAAGCTTTCGCCGCAAATGGACCAGATAGGACGCGGAGTACCCGCCATCCATGGTCAAGGTGACCTTCAGCGGATTATCCGCCGGCAGGCCGGCCAGTTCAATGGGCCCTAATTCGTAGGTTCCCGTCATTCCCGAGACCGGGGTCACCGTTACCGCAGTGCCGCTGACGGAGGCCTCAATTTGTTCCCGCGCCACCTTCTGCGGGTATTTCAGCGTGATTCGCACCGTATTGTGAGTTTCCGCTGACGGCGCCACCGCATAATATTCCGTTGGAACATCCACCAAGTCCGGCGACGCTTCGAAAAAACCTCCGGGATCAAAGACAACCGGCGCGTATTCGCTGTCTCTGAGGGGATTGACCGTGGCATCACGATTGCGGACCTCCAGATCGGAAAGCTTCAGATAAAACTGATCCGTGACCGCAAAGTTCGCCTGCAGTACAATCTGTCCATTTACAAGGTCCGGCATGGTGCAGGTGGTTGCGAACGCACTTCCATCCGCATAGATGGCCTCTCCCACGATGGCCTGCCAGTTTGTGAAGGAGCAGCTCAAGCCGGGTACGGCCTGAATCGGGAAGGTTTCTCCCGCCTCATAAAATCCGCCGCCGCTGACGATGCCCGCATCCTCCGGATCAACGCGCAAAATCACCTCATAGACCGGATTCTCCGTAACGGTAAAGGAGATCTGAAAAGTATCCAGAGGATTGGTCCGATTGGATCGGACCGAAACCGTGGCCGTATAGGTTCCCGCAGGCAGCCCTTCCTTCGTTTGAATCACAAAAGAGGAGGTCCCGCCCTGTTTTAACAGCCATTGGGGAGCCGCAGTCAGACGGAAGGCTTCCCGCCCGCTGCCGTCCGTTTCGGAAAGATCCACGGAGAGCCCGGTGATATTACTCAGACCGTTGTTCTCGATGATAAACTCCTGCGATTGAAGTTGATCGGAACGATAGCCTACCTGCTTTTTATCAAATTTAAAATGGGGAATATCCTTAATCCGCTCAGTCTTAGCCGTGGGTAGAACGTTTAGTTTCAACGTAACCGTTTTGCCATCCCGATTCTCCACAATTCCGTATCCGGCGTAGCCCGTGCTTTTCAGCTTCCCGGTAAAGCTTACCGTCTCACCTTCCGCGATCCTGCCTTCCGTCAGCTGCCAGCTCTCCACCGTGATGGTGGTCAAACGCC
>CAUHLX010000225.1 GCA_959606705.1 uncultured Bacillota bacterium
CCTCCAGCAGCGTTTCCGCCCCGTGTCCGCCCAGCTTGTATCTCCAGCAGCGCAGAGCGTTGCCGTTGGCGGCGTTGCGGTCTCCCACGTCGTAGTAGCCGGTACAGGTAAATCCGTCGTTTAAATAAGTAACCCGTTCCTCCAGCGCCGCCGCGGCGGTGATCAGTTTAAACGTGGAACCCGGTTCGTAAGTGTCGCTGATCAGCGGATTTCGCCACATGCTGTTCCAGTAGTCCACCTTCTGCTGATCGTCCATGTTTTCCAAAGCCGCCGCTTCCGCCGGGTCCAGAGGAATGCGGGGATTGTTGGGATCGAAATCCGGCGCGCTGGCCATGGCCAAGACCTCACCGGTTTTGGGATTCATCACCAGACAGCTGGAGCGTTTGGCGCCGCTAGACCGCTGGACCTCCGCCAGCGTTTCCTCCACGTAGTGCTGAATGTTCTCATCGATGGTCAGCACCACGTTCATTCCGTTTTCGGCCTGATAGTACTTCTCCACCCCGTAGGCCAGATTCTCGTTGCGGTTGTCGGTGCTGCGGATCCACCGTCCCGGCAGTCCGGACAGATATTGATCATACTGCCGTTCGATGCCGGAAATGCCTTGATTGTCATCGTTGGTCATTCCCAGAACATGGGCCGCAAAAGCTCCGTTGGGATAGTACCGCTTCACCGACTCAGTCACGGAAATTCCGGGAAGCTGGGCCGCGCGGATCTGGTCCGTCGTCTCCTTATCCAAGTATTTGGCCACCTTGATCATGCTTTTCTGTTGACTTAAAGTGGTGATGGTGGTCGCGGGATCCGTTCCTAAGATCGCGGAAAGCGAGGTCCCGATGGCCTCGATCTTGGCATTCTGCAGGATCTGAGTTTCCTCCTGGTTCTTCCCTTCCACATTCTTTTTCATGTCGGCGGGCCGGGCCCAGATGTCATTGGTGGGTGCGCTGATGGCTAATTCCGCCCCGTTCCGATCGTAAATGATTCCGCGCTTGGCGGTAATCGGCTCATCCTGCGTCTGCTGAGCGATGGCCATCTTTTCGTAGCGCTCGCTGGCCACTACCTGAATCCATCCCACTCGAAAGGTAAGCCCGATCACCACCAGACTTGCCATGAGAAACACGAACATCAGCCTTCTTTTATTTCGATTGCTTGCAGAACCCATCCGTTACCATCCTCCGTGAACCTTCGTTGGAATTCCTACGGATATAAAAAGCCGGAGATCCCTTTTTCCATGATTAAGTTCTTCCGGCTTTCTTCATCCATATGAAATTAACTGCGTCGGACCCGGTGTTCGGATAATGCTCTACGTTCTAGTATATCGCCGGGTCCTTCGTTATATGCCTATTATTCCGCCCCCGAAACAGCGGTCATATCTCCTGCTGAAACGCCTGCTGCTTCAGGGCCAGCGCAAAATCCTTGGGCGTTTCCACCCCCCCTACTCTCACATAAGAGCTGATGTCGGGGTAAATCATCCCCATCTGATTGAGCGCCTTATCTTCAATGGTCTTAATATTGCTTTGGCTTTTGATTTCCACATTTAAATTTTCGATTTCTCCCTGAAGGACATCATTTTCCTTCAGAATATTGTTGGTTCCGTACTTTACCTTTGCCGAATAGGCGGTGGTCAGGATCAGACATACGCAAAGCGCTCCCGCAAACACGGTGAGCAGTACCATCCTGAGCTTGTCCTTCGTAGAAACAACCACGCCGGAATCCTTTTTTTCCTTCTTGACCTTCTTGCGCTTTGGTTCCTCCGGCTTCATATCCAGACCGTATTTATGATAACTCGTCTGATATTCGTACCACTTTTCCGCAGCCAGCATAAGTTTTCCCTCACAGTCCTGTTTTCTTATCGTTTTTCGATCACGCGCAGCTTGGCGCTTCTCGCTCTCGGGTTGTCCGCAATTTCTTGCGGAGAGGGCAGAATCGGCTTGCCGCTGATCTTTTTGACGTCCGGTTTCTTTCCACAGACGCAGATGGGAAACTCCTTTGGGCAGGTGCACGGAGACAGTCGTCTGGCAAACGCTTCCTTCACGATCCGGTCCTCCAAAGAGTGGAAGGTGATGATGGCAAGTCTTCCGCCAGGCGCGAGACAGTCTAGAAACGCGTCCACAGCTAGCTCCAGCTGTGAAAGTTCGTCATTGACTTCGATTCGAATGGCCTGAAAGGTTCTTTTTGCCGGATGCGGGCCTTCACGTCGTGCTGCCGCCGGGATCGCCTTCTTGATCACCTCCACCAGCTCGGTGGTGGTGGTGATGGGCGTTTCCTCCCTCTGCTTCACAATAAACTCGCTGATTCTGGAAGCCCACCGTTCTTCCCCATACCTGCGAATGATATCGGTCAATTCCTTTTGGTCATACGTATTAACTACGTCGTAGGCCGTCAGAGAATCGTCTCGGCTCATTCTCATGTCTAACGGTGCTTCCTTCATATAGGAGAATCCCCGCTCCCGCTGGTCAAGCTGAAAGGAAGAGACGCCCAGGTCTAAAATAGCCCCGTCGATCGCGTCGATCCCCAGCTCGCCTAAAACCCCTTTGATGTTAGAATAGTTGTCCTGTATAAAAATCTTACGGCATGTGTACTCGGACAGCCGCGCTTTCGCAGCGTCCAATGCGTCCTGATCTCTGTCGATCCCGATCAATAATCCCTTTTGACACAGCTCCCCGCAGATCCCGGAGGCATGACCGCCTCCGCCGAGGGTCCCGTCCACATAAATTCCGTCTTCCTTGATGTCTAAGTGTTCGATCGCTTCTGAAAACAGCACCGATACGTGTTTGAATTCCATATCAGATCCCCAATTCAGCCATTTTTTCCGCGATTTCGTCGTATCCAAGGTTCGCGTCCCCGTTGTACTCCTCCCATTGCTGCTTGCTCCACACTTCCACGCGGCTCATGACACCAATGGTTACTACTTCTTTATCGATCTTGGCATGTTCTCTCAGGTTCTGCGGAATGGTCAACCTCCCCTGTTTATCGATCTCACACTCCACAGCTCCTGAAAAGAAATACCGCACGAAGGTTCTGGCCTCTTTACTAGCCATCGGCAAGGTGGACAGACGTTCTTGGAACTTCGTCCACTCCTCCATCGAATAAATGAAAAGACAATTGTCCAGTCCCTTGGTCAGAATAAACTTGTACCCAAGCTCTTCTCTGAATTTGGAGGGGACGATGATCCTTCCTTTTGCATCTATGGAGTGCTGATATTCACCAATAAACATGCCATTCCTCCACGCTAGATTAACGATTAACACCACTATACTCCACTTCCCTCCACCAAGCAACCACTAGGGCATAAAAAAATGGGCCAAGCCGCCCATTTTTTTCATTTCGTGTGATTTATTTTGTAATCAATTCGTAACATTCATCAAGATGTAGTAGTCAGCAAAAATGCTCCCGCAAAATCTTGAAAGAATGAAAAGTGGAGCAAAATCCCAATTCTTACTCTTGCGGATTTTCAACGTTCTCCGATTCTTTTTCCACGTTTTGTTCCATTTCCTTCCGCTTTCCCCGCACCAGGGAAACCCCGGCCCAGATGATCAGCACCGCCACAATGACCTGGGGAATGAGCCTGCTCAGCGTATAGGCTGCGTCTCTAAGGAAGTAAGGCAGCAGGTCCACCATCCAATAGCCGAAAATATTGTTCCAAATGGCGTAAACTCCTACCACGATCAGCGCGACCCCCACGATCTGCCGGGACCGCTCCGTGGTTTCCAGATGAAAGCGTTTCAGAGTCTCCTCGGTGATCAGGTAGTGATCCTCCTGCGCATAAAATTCGTCGTCGTCCATGAAGCGCCGGTTGATGCAGTCGAAGAACGCGAAGAACCAGATCACCGGCTCCAGCATGGCCAGCGCGTCGAAGCGCAGCCAGGACGCCACCAGAAAAACACCGGCGAAGATGCCCATGTACGACAGCCCTAATTTCATAAATCCGTTGAACATGTGTCCCGCTCCCGGGATCACCGCCAGCACTACCGTCCAAAACTTATTTCTCTTTCGAATCATTTGAATTCTCTCCTCCCCAATTAACCACGCGATCCGAGATCCCTCGAATCGAATCCATCATCTTTTCCACTCGTTCCACACCGGCGGCGGAACCTTTTTCCGTCATTTCCGTGATGCTGTCCATTCCCATTCCGGTCAAAAAGCCTTGATCGGACGAAAGGGTCATCCACATCTGGGAAGCTACCAGCATCAGCGCCGCGCAGGCCGCCGCACTCACCCGGGCCGTGTACCGGCGAAGCTCTTTCTTCCGCTGTTCCGAACTCTTCGTCGGGCGCACCGAGAAATCCGGTGCCGGAGGAATCAGCTTCCCTGCGGAAATCAAATCCGCAAAGGCTTCGGCGCAGGCCGGGCAGCTCTCCATATGCTCCAGCGCCCGAAGCCGCTCCCTGATTTCCAGCGTTCCCCGCCTGAGAGCCCACAGTGTTTCTTCTGACAAATGCCGTTCCCGGCCGTCATTTCCGATCACTTTCATCCGAATGCCTCCTTCCACTGTTTTTTCAGCATTTCCCGAACCCGGTAGATCTGTGTCTGAATCGTCTTTAAATTTTTCCCCGTTTTCAGCGCAATCTCCTTGGCACTGAGGTTGTCCACAAAATGCGCCAGCGCCACCGAGCGATAAGGCTCCTTCAGTTTCCGGCACATGGCCTTCATCTTATTCCGTTCATCCGCCGCCAGAAGCTCCTCCTCCGGCAGCGGGGATTGGTCCTCCAGCGTTTCGAAGCGTTCGTCCGGCGCCGGCCGGACCCTTCTGGCCGCGCTTTTCAAGTAGTCCTTGCACCGATTGGCCGCGATCCGCGAAAGCCAGGCCTTGGGGTTTTCCCCGTCGAACCGTTCCATCCCCCGGAAGGCGGCCGCAAAGGTTTCCTGCGTCAGATCTTCCGCCTCAAAATAATCTCCGGTCATGGAATAACAAATGGTGAGAACCAGTCCGGTATACTGTCGCACCAGCTGCTCTATTTCGCTCCGATCTTCCAAACGATTCTCACCTCCCCCAAGCACGGGTCCCTGTCCCGCGATTTTCCCTTTCACTACATAAAACGAATTTCATCCGAATTTGTCTTCAAACTTCGACAAAATATTTTTCAATCACTTGTAGCACTCCGTTTTCCACGTCATATACTGTACC
>CAUHLX010000226.1 GCA_959606705.1 uncultured Bacillota bacterium
ACATGTCCGATCCCATGCAGCTGAAATGAGTTCCCGGCCGTACCCAATCCTTTAAGATCATAGGCTTCTTCGACGGGGTGGCGGTCACGATCACATCACTGTCCCGAACGGCGCTTTCCAAGTCGGAAACCGCTTCCCAGACCACTTGAGGATGATCCTTTCCCAGCTCCGAGGACATCCGTTCCACAAAGCGGTCCGCAAACTCTTTTTTGACCGGATCGTACACCCGGATCTTCTTCAAGCCCGGAAGCACCGTCAAGGCGCCCCGCACCTGGAATCCCGCCTGTGCCCCGGCGCCCACCATCAGCATGGTTTCGGAATCCTTGCGCGCCAGATATTTGATCCCGATGGCTCCGGCGGAACCGGTCCGAATTCCCGTCATGTATTCCGCGTTGATGAGGCCCAGAGGCATCCCGGTCCGATCGTCGAACATCATCACCACTCCGGTGAGGGCAGGCAGGCCCTTGGCCGGATTTTCACCGTACCAGGCTACCATTTTCATTCCGAAGGCGTTGAGCCCCTTGATGTCTCCGGACTTGATATCCATATCGGCCACTCCCGGCTCAAACTCGTGAAACACCATGGGGAATACCACCGCCTCCCCCGTAGCCTTTTCCCGGTAGGCCGTCTCCACGGCTTCGATGGCTTCCTTCATATTCAGCACTTTCTTGGTGTCTTCCAGCGTAAGTATTTTAATCAAATCACTCTCCCCTTTCTTAAATCGACGTACTGCTCGGCTGCTTCTTTTCTCATGATCCTATTCTAGCAAACCGCCGGTCAAAAGAAATTGTTACGAAAATAAAAAAGCGGCTCACACCTTGTGAAATTTACAAAGTGCGAGTCCGCCGCCATTTCCTCTCCGTTGCGCCCAGCTCCGCCGCCGCCCCTTTCCTTTACAGGAAGCCCTTCTGCTCCGCCAGCGTAATCCAGATCGCCGCGGATAGATTCTGAAAGAATTCATAATCTCCCGCTCCCGGATTGAGCCGTTCCCGAATCCTGCCGATTCGGTATCGCACGGTGTTGTCGTGGACGAACAGCAGCTTCGCCGTTTCGGGAATGCTGCCCCCGGTCCGAACGTAAAAGGTCGCCGTGTTGAGAAATTCCGCATTTCCTTCCTGTTCCGGCCCGCTGATGGGCTTCAGGTACTCTCCGGCGTAACGCTTGAGCACGCTGTCATTGTCTCGCCACAGCAACACTCTCAGCACACCCAGCTCCCGCACGCTCATTTGGGACCGTCCCTTCAGTACCGCTCCCCGCTGGGCACAGACCGCCTCACGGATCGCCAGGTGCAGTTCGGTTTCCATAAGATGAGCACTGCTCTCTCCGATGATGAAGTCCCCCGGGGAAAAGCCCGCAAAATGCAGGGCGTCCGCAAACTGCAATTCAAACCGCGCCGCGTCCTCGCTGTCTGCCGATACCAGAAACAGAAAGCCGCTCTCAAAGTAAAAGGCCGCCGTTTCCTGCTTTCTGGCCGCGTTCTTGGCAAAACCGGAAAGGATTCTGCTCAGCTCCCAGTCGCTGTAGCTGCGCTCCGAGCCGCAGTAGTAGGCCTTCGTCCATCTGCGCAGGGTGGGATGCAGCTCAAAGCCCAGCCGCTTCACCTCTTTGGGACTCAACTCCTCCCGATACAGGCGCAGCAGGCGTTCCCGCTCGAAGCCCAACAGCTGATCCGACTGAATCGCCTGACGCAGGTCGGCGATCACATCCTCAAAATATGCTTTATCAAACAAAAAGATCGGAAAGCCCTCTTCATTGGCCGCCGCTTTTACCGGTTCGGGAATTTCCTTGTAAAAGACTGTTTTGATCCCCAGAGCGCTGACCCCATACTTGCTCAGGCTGCGCACCGCCCGCAGCAGGGCGTCCTCGTCGTCCTTGGCGAAGAGAAGACTGCTGATGACGAAGCTGTTCCGCTCGAAAGCCAGCTCCTCGTCGATGGGAAACCCATCCACAAATTCGTAGTCTACGATTCCGGTTTTTTCCACTACGTTTTCCAGCCCCGATCTCCCGGCAGTCAGCCGAAAGTCCTGCAAGCTGGGCAGCTCCATAAGATTTTTTACCGTGATAGCCATAGCCTTCTCCCATCCGTATCAAAACTGATCTTCTCCTATTTTATAACATTGGGGCTGGGAGAACAAGCCAGGTTTTCTAAATTTCCTTAGCGCCGCATACTCCGTCCGCCTCCAGCAGAATATCCCGAAGATGCTTCCGCTTCTCCTTGTCCTTCACCGTTAGGGAGAGAATGACCGGAATCCGATCCCCCGCCTGATTTTTAACGTTCTTTTCCTCAAAGGAATTGACGATGATGTCCTGGCGCTGTAGGATTTTGATCAAGTTCAAGATCTCTCTGGTCCCCTTCACGTCCACCAGGAAATCATAGTATTTGGACTGCTTGCAGATATAGCGGTCCAGGCTCTCCATAAAATGAAGCACGACCACCATCAGCACACAGGCCAGCACTCCGGCGAAGAGAAAGCCCACGCCGATGGCCAAGCCCAGGCAGGCACAGCTCCAGATGCTGGCGGCGGTGGTGACTCCTCGCACCTTGTTCCAGCCGGTGACGATGATGGTTCCCACACCCAGAAAGCCCACGCCGCTGATGACTTGGGCCCCTAAACGCGCCATGTCCATGTTGCCGGGAAAATTCATGTAAATGTACTGTCCGGTGACCATCACCAGCGTGGAGCTCAAGCAGACCAGCATGTGGGTCCTCAATCCCGCGCCCCGCCGTTTGATCCCCCGGTCCACTCCGATCAGTCCGCCGGCAAACATGGCGGTGAGAAAGCGGAGCACCACGGAGCCTGCGGTCCAGTCGAACAGATAGGCGCTGGGTTCCAGTAATAATTCATCCATCGTTCCGCACTCCTTTCGAATGTCCTTCCGATGATTCGCTCAAAAAAGAAAGCGGACGCTCCCGTGCCTTGCCCGGGAACGCCCGCCCATGGAGGGTCCGCTTACAGCGGATAAAAAGCAGGTTGGTGATTTCGGTATACGGCATAGTAACGGATGCCGCAATCCTTTGCCAGCTCCGCCGCTTCCTTGAAATGATCACCGATCCGATCGGGCGTATGGGCGTCCGAGCCGAAGGTGAGAATCTCTCCGCCCAGCTCTACGTAACGCTTGAGAATCCGGGTGTTGGGATTCGGCTGCGGCCCGCCGTTTCGCATGGGGGTGGTATTGCACTCGATTCCCTTCCCACTGTCGATGGCCTGCCAGAGAATCTGATCCAGCACATCCCCGTAATCGGCGTAGCAAAATTCCTCCACGCCGCCGGGCGCGTGACGCAGTACGAAATCGATGTGGCCGATCACGTCGAAGTCCGGAAACACCTTGATGTTTTCCAGCTCCTCCGTGAAATAGCGCAGACAGGCTTCCTTGCCGGTGCGTCCCTCGTACAGCCGGCGGTCCCCGCCGTCCATACCGTCAAAATAGTGGGAGGAGCCGATGATGAAATCAAAGCCGTAGGAATTTGCATAGGCCCGCAGACGATCGCCCAGGTGGCCCTGGAGTCCCAGCTCCACCCCGATCAGCACCTCGATCCGATCCGCGTATTTCTCCTTCAACTCATGCAGCGCGCAGAGATAAGGCTCCGTCTCCCCGGTGTCTCCGATGAGAAAGTTGAAATTGTCCGGTGCCAGAGGCGGCGCATCGTAGTCCCGATGATCGGTGATGCAAATTTGCTTCATCCCCAGTTCGATGGCCCGTTCGATCTGCGACTCCACCGGGGTGGTGGAATCGCTGGACCATTTGGTATGTACGTGCATATCCGAAATCATTTGATTAAGCCTCCTTTGAAGCAGCCGCTAACGCTTCCTGCTCTTCCATCGCAGCCTTCTGGTCTTCTTCCAGCGGCTTGATGCAGATGCCCGTCGCTCCATAGACATAGGCCAAAATCCATACGAAATAGCTCATGAAGCAGTAGGGAAGGTAGGCGGCAATGGACACGCCCAGAACCGAAGGATAATACACTCCGGAGCCGGACCAGGGAATGAATCCGGCCAGACCGGTACAGAAATCTTCCATGGTTCGGGACAGGTTCAGGGTGGACAGTCCCATCTTCTTGAATTTCTCTTCATACATCTCGCCGGTGAGCAGCAGAGCCAGGGAAGAGCTTCCTCCGATGGCTACCAGCACCGCGCAGGAAATGGAGGTGGCGAAGATCAGGCTGAACCGGGTCTTGACGGAAGCCATCAGCTTGCCCAGCAGCACATCCAGTGCTCCGATCTGCTCCATGATACCGGCGAAGTAGAAGCAGATGTAAATCAGGATAAAGGATTTCAGCATCGAGGCCAGGCCGCCGCGATTCAGCAGCTTGAGTGCGTCCGCACCAGCGTCCGCCGCCGCGAAGCCGGGACGAACCGCTTCCACCAGATCCAGGTTGAAGCCGTTGTACAGCACGTTGATGCCATCGGCCAGATGGAAGCCCTGATAGAACACGCCGATGAGCAGAGCCAAAACCGCGGAAGCCATCATCACGACGGTGGAAGGCTTCTTGGTGATGGAGCCCCAAACCACCAGCAGCAGAGGCAGAAGAACGATCACGTTCCATTTGAACACCTGATTCAGCGTATCCAGCAGCTGCAGGGTGTTTTCCGGAAGCCCCGTGCCTGCCGGCGTAGAGCTGAAGCCCATGATCGCGTAGATCACCAGACCGATGGCCGCCGCCGGGACAACCGTCTTGGACATGTGGCGGATGTGATCGAAAATATCGTTGTGTGTGGACAGCGCCGCTAAGATCGTGGTGTCTGACAGGGGGGAGAGCTTGTCCCCGAAAATCGCTCCGGTGTAGCAGGCGCCCGCTACGGCAGCCACGTTTACGTGAGGCATGGCCATGGCAATTCCCATCATGGTAATTCCCGCCGTCGCCGCGGAACCCCAAGAGGTACCGGTACAGGTGGAGAAGATCGCACAGAGAACAAAGGCGGAAACCAGAATCCATCGTTCACTGACCAGCTGAACGCCATAGTAGATGAACATGGGGATGGTTCCCGAGAACATCCAGGCTCCCAGCAGGAAGCCTACCGCCAGCAGCACCGTCAAGGCCGGAATGGCGGACCTCACCTTTTCCGCGGTGTACTCCTCCATCTCTTTCCAGCTGTAA
>CAUHLX010000227.1 GCA_959606705.1 uncultured Bacillota bacterium
GATGTATGAAGAATTGACAAAGACTGCGCGTGCCGCGGTATGCGAGTTGTTAGAGGCGGCAAAGCTGCTGCCGGGAGACGTCTTTGTGGTGGGCTGTTCCTCCAGTGAGGTGGGGGGACACAAGATCGGTTCCGATTCCAATGAGGATGTGGCCGCGGCGGTGTTCGAGGGGATTTATCCGGTTCTGAAGGAACGGGGGATTTATCTGGCGGCTCAATGCTGTGAGCATCTGAATCGGGCAATCATCATGGAAGAAGAAGCTGCCGAGGCTTACGGGCTGGAGGCAGTGAACGTGGTGCCGCAGAAGAAAGCGGGAGGGTCCTTTGCCACCAAGGCTTACTCCGAATTTGACGCGCCGGTGGCGGTGGAGGAAATTCACTGCGCCAAAGCGGGTATGGATATTGGTGATACGCTGATCGGCATGCATATGGCGAAGGTTTGTGTTCCGGTTCGGATCAGCGTTAAGAAAATCGGGGAGGCAAATTTGGTTTGCGCCAGAGTGCGGCCTAAATTCATCGGTGGCAGCCGGGCAGTCTATGATGACACGATGAAATAATGAAACGGGAAGATTTTTTTCTCCTGGTTTATGAGACGGTTGGACGGATTCCCGAGGGTTATGTGACTACCTATGGCCGGATCGCGGCATTGATCGGTTATCCGGGCCGCGCTCGCATGGTTGGCCAGGCGATGAGCCACGCCCCGGATTTTTTTCAGCTTCCCTGCCATCGCGTGGTAGCCTCCGACGGACGGCTGGCGCCGGGCTTTTTTCATCAGAGAGAACGGCTGCTGGAAGAGGGCGTCCCCTTTCGGGATCCCAGGCATGTGGAGCTTGCGGATTGCTTGTGGGACGGAAATTTACTATAAAACCATGTTAACAAAAAGATCGATGAAAAACGAAAGTTTCACATCGATCTTTTTGCTTCTCATTTTTGGGTTGGGTAGAAATCATCCTTTTGTTTTTTTCGATTTGTATTTAAAATTGGAAGGCTCATACTGATTTACGTTGTAAATTCGTTTTACTTCGGCGATTTGCTTCCAAGTATTTTGAAAGCCATCGTCTATTGTCAGGACTAAATGAGAAAACTTTCGATCTAAATCGCAACGCAATGCTTTCTGTTCGGTGTGCATATTCGCTAAGTTTGTCCCAACATCAGCTAAGTCAATGCACATCCGGGTCATAGCAGATTGAACATCGTTCAAGTCAGTTCGCAACACGGACAGTTGGGTGTGAACGCCGTCCAGCTCGGTTCGTATTTCGGACAGTTCAATGTGAACGCTGGTCAGATCGGCTTTAACATCGTTCAGGTCAGTTCGCAACACGGATAGCTCAGTGTGAACGCCGTCCAGATCGGCTCGTATTTCGGCCAGTTGGGTGTGAACGCCGGCTAGATCGGTTCGTATCTCGGACAGTTCGGTGTGAACGCCGTCCAGATCGGCTCGTATCTCGGACAGCTCAATGTGAACGCTGGCCAGGTCGGTTTTAACATCGTTCAGATCGGCTCGTATCTCGGATAGTTCGGTGTGAACGCTGGCCAGATCGGTTCGTATCTCGGACAGCTCAATGTGTACGCTGGTCAGATCGGCTTTAACATCGTTCAGGTCAGTTCGCAACACGGATAGTTCAGTGTGAACGCCGTTCAGATCGGCTCGTATTTCGGCCAGTTCGGTGTGAATGCCGTCCAAATCGGCTCGTATCTCGGCCAGTTCGGTGTGAACGCCGTCCAGGTCGGTTCGTATCTCGCACAGTTCGGTGTGTACGTCAGTCAGGTCGCTGCGTATCCCGTCCAAGCCGGCTTCTACTCGGGTTCCTTCCACATCCAGCATTTTTTGAATTTCATTTAATAGTCTCTGTTCATCCATAATTTTTTCCTTTCGAGAAAATCGCTTGGCGCATTATGGGAATTGATGTTGTCCTCTATATTATCATAAACCAATGATAGAAGCTATCAATAAAGTGCGTTGCGCGGAGCAAAATATTTGTAGAGTGACGATTTATCTATTAATGAAAATTATAACATAATATGTAAATAAATCAATTATTTATATCACATTTTTATTCGACAAATTTCGACTGTTTCAATAAAAAAATCAGCCGGAACACCGAGGGTATTCAGACTGATCTTTTTTTACTTAAATCCGATAAAAGTTTTGAATCAAAGATCGATTCAAAGCTTATTTTCCAGACAGCTGCTGTTCGGCCATTTCAACCAATTTCTTGGTCATGTAGCCGCCAACGTAGCCATTCTGTCTCGCGGTCAGATTGCCTTTGTCCGTGTTCTCATAGTTGCTGAGACCCAGTTCGCTGGCGATCTCGGTCTTCATGTTCTTCAGACCGTTCTGAGCATTTGCTTTTACGTTAGTTTCCATTTTCATTTCACCTCCTGTCGCAATAATACTTTCTCCGAAAACAGAAGAGATATGATAAGTAATTTTTACCAGCGCGCTTCGAGGCGGAAAACGTCCTCCTGATTTTTTTCCGGGGTCATCCTCTCGCTATTTCTTTTTTGAAGCGAATATTATATGATAGAGATATCGACTTGAAATTTGCGAAAGGATCGGTTTTCGCCGGGAAGCTTGAATCAGCGGTTGACGTGTTTGCGGAAGCTTGAGAGAGGAAAAGAACATGAGACAAAGAAAATTAGGCGAGTCCGGTTTGACAGTCAGTGAGATCGGCTTGGGATGTGAACATTTGGAGGGAATGGACGCGGACGCGGTATTCGAGGTGGTTGACGCGGCGTTGGCCGCAGGCGTGGATTTTTTAGACCTCTTTATGTCGGAGCCGCAGGTGCGCACGAATATCGGACGAGCGCTGGCCGGACGACGGAAGACGGTGAAAATACAGGGTCATATCGGTGCGATTTGGGAGGATGGCCAGTACAAGCGTTCCAGGGATTTGGAGGAATGCCGCCAAGCATTCAAAGACCTGCTTCAGCGGTTAGAGACGGATTACATCGATATCGGAATGCTTCATTTTGTGGATACGGCCGAAGATTTTGAACAGGTTTTTCATACGGAGCTGATTGAATACGCGAAAGGTTTAAAGGAGCGGGGGGTAATTCACCTGCTGGGAATGAGTTCCCACAATCCGCTGGTGGCGGCGAGGGCGGTGGAAACCGGACTGCTCGATGTTTTAATGTTCAGCATCAATCCGGCGTATGATATTTTACCCGGAAGCAGCGATCTGGATTCGCTGTTTTCCGCGGAGAGTTATCGGAAAGAAGGGATCGGCGGCCTTGACCCGGATCGGGAACGGCTGTATCGGCTGTGTGAGGCGAGGGGAGTGGGAATCACGGTAATGAAGGGGCTGGGGGCCGGAGCGCTTCTGTCAGCGGAAGCTTCTCCCTTTGGAAAAGCACTGACTTCCGTTCAGTGTGAGCATTACGCGCTGACCCGTCCTGCGGTTGCCAGTATTTTGACGGGCTGCCGTACTCCGCGGGAGGTGGAAATGGCGACAGCCTATGAGACCGCGTCGGAGGCGGAAAAGGACTACTCGGAGATTTTGTCCGCGGCGCCGCTGTTCAGTATGGAGGGGAGATGCATGTACTGCAATCACTGTCTGCCCTGTCCGTCAAGGATCGATGTGGCGTCGGTAAATAAATATCTGGATCTGGCACAAATCGGGGAGACGGTGCCGCCGTCGGTAAGAGAACATTACGACGGATTGAGCGCTCACGGATCGGACTGCATCCGCTGCGGGAGCTGTGAGGAAAATTGTCCCTTCGGAGTAGCGGTGATTCAACGGATGGAGCAGGCCGCGGAGCTGTTTGGAAAATAGGAGGTAGATCAATGGAAGAATTTCGTTATGTGTTCGGACCGGTGCCGTCCCGTCGGCTGGGCAACTCACTGGGAGTGAGCCCGATTCCCAAGAAGACGTGCAATTATTCCTGTACGTATTGTCAGCTGGGGCGGACGGATCGCATGTCCAATGAACGAAAACTATTTTTTCCGGTAGCGGATATCTTATCGGAATTTGAAAAATATCTCGAGGATGAGGATAAATTTGACGTAGTATCTATCGTGGGAGAGGGAGAACCCACCCTGTACGCCGGACTGGGCGAACTGATCAAGCAGATCAAGGAACGCACGAACAAACCGGTGGCGGTGATCACCAACGGGGCGCTGCTTACCGATCCGCAGGTGCGGCGGGAGCTGTGTCTGGCGGATATCGTGCTGCCTTCCCTAGATGGTGCGGACGAGGCCACCTTCCGGGAGATCGATCGTCCGATCGGTTCACTGCGGTTCGACGAGATCACCAAAGGCTTGGAGCAGTTCACCCATGAGTTTACGGGACAGATTTGGGTGGAGATTATGCTGCTTTCCGGGATCAACGATCATGACCAGGCGTTGGAACAGTTTCGTCAAATATTAAAGGGAGTCCGCTATGATCGGCTGTATATCAACACACCGGTACGCCCTCCCGCGGAGAGCGGAATCACGGCGCCGGCCAAGGAACGGGTGGAGCGGGCGGTGGAATACCTGTCGGGGATTTCCATCGATATGCTCAGCGCGGGCAGCTTCTTCAGTGAAGTGGAGGATGACTACGAGGCGGTCATCAGCATCATCGGACGTCATCCCATGAACCAGTTCGAGGTACGGAGCTTTTTAGATTCCCGGGAGAAGGGCACGGATGGAAAGCGAACCATAGAACAGCTTTCCGAAGATCCGCAGGTCGAAGTGGTCCGTTACAAGGGGATCACCACCTTCCGTTTAAAATAGCAGAAATGAGGCGGATTCAATGATCGACAATACCATGAAAAAAGTCGCGGCCATACACGATCTATCCGGCTTTGGCCGGTCGTCGCTCACCGCGATCATTCCCACGCTGTCCAGCATGGGGATTCAAGTGTGCCCGGTGCCTACGGCGATTCTCAGCAACCACACCGGCGGCTTTGAGCACTACAGTTTTGTGGACCTTACGGAATATCTGGAGGAATACATCGACCAGTGGAAAAAGCTGGGGCTGGAGTTTGACTGCATTTACAGCGGATTTTTAGGCTCCCCCAGGCAAATTGCCATCGTATCGGATTTTATCGATTATTTTGGCCATCGGGAAAACCTCACGCTG
>CAUHLX010000228.1 GCA_959606705.1 uncultured Bacillota bacterium
TAGATATTTGATATTATTATTAATTTTCTAATAAAATGATGCCTTTTGCAAGAGTTATTTTTGAAAAGCGCTGACCGTGTTCCTTGAGTTTGCGAAGGGGAACACTTTTTTTATTGTTGAAATTTTAACGATCTTTAGGGTTTTCCTTGGATTTTTCCTTCTATTTCCGTTATTAAAATTTATTTTGGCATGGGGATTGCGTTATCTATAGGGCGTAACGAGACGACCCTACAATGAAAGAATGAAACAGGAGGACTAACACATGTTGAGAAACGCATTGCCAAAGGTGACCGGCGCGCTGCCCGGACCCCACGCACAAGCCATCATCAATCGGAGAGAAGCCGCGGTTCCGGGTGCGATCCGCTGCTCTTATCCCTGTGTGATCAAAAAGGGAGAGGGAGCCATGTTCGAGGATGTGGACGGAAACATCTTTCTGGACTGGATCGGAGGCGTGGGCGTATTGAATATCGGCTACGGCCGTCCGGAGCTGATCGAGGCAGTCAAAGCCCAATCCGAGAACTACTTCCACGGGATGATGAACATCGTAACGCACGAAGGCTACGTTAATCTGGCGGAAAAGATGAATGAAATCGTGCCGGTCAAGGGCGAACGGAAAAAGACCATGTTCGTCAACAGCGGCGCGGAGGCGGACGAAAACGCGGTAAAAATCGCCAGAAGCTGCACCGGCCGTCCCAATGTTATCGTGTTCAGCGGTGCGTTTCACGGCAGAACCATGCTCACCATGGCTATGACGGCGAAGAAAGCCTACGCGGTGGGAATGGGGCCCTTCCCGGACGGAATTTATCGAGTGGATTTTCCTTATCTGTATCGGACCCCGGGCGGTCTCGCAGGTCAGGAAGCCATCGACTATTATGTGGAACGCTTGAACCAGGCCTTTATTGAAGCGTCCCCTGCCGAGCACGTGGCGGCCATCGTTTTGGAACCGGTTCAGGGAGAGGGCGGTTTCGTTCCCGCTCCCATCGAGTGGGTCAAAGCGGTAAGGAAGATCTGCGATGAGAAGGGGATTCTTCTGATCGCCGATGAAGTGCAGACCGGCTTCGGCAGAACCGGAAGAATGTTTGCCAGCGAATACTGGAAGGAAGCCGGCTGTGCGCCTGATATCATGACCGCGGCCAAATCCATCGCCGGGGGCATTCCCCTCAGCGCGGTAACCGCGCGGGCGGAAATCATGGACCGGGTAACTCCGGGAACGATAGGCGGCACTTACTGCGGCAACGCGCTGGCCTGTGCGGCGGCACTGGAAGTGATCGATATCATGGAGAAGGAGGATTATCCCGGCAGAGCCAGAGCGATCTCCGAGAAGGTTTCAAAGGTCTGGAATCAGTGGAAAGAGACCTATGAAGTGGTGGGAGACGTCAGAGGCTTGGGCTGTATGATGGGCATCGAGTTTGTGAAAGACAAGGCGTCCCGGAAGCCCAATCCCGAGCTGGTCAACGCCGTGGTGGCGGAAGCGGCGCAAAACGGACTGCTGATCGAAAGCGCGGGAACCTTCGGCAACGTGGTTCGATTCCTGGCGCCCTTGTGCATTACGGATGAACAGCTTTCCGCGGGACTGGAAATCATGGAACAGGCCATCAAGACCTGTCTGGAAAAATAAAGATCGCGGGCTTTTCAAGGGAATAGAAGGAGGTACGGCATGAATTGGCGGGAGGATTACAACAGCAAGCTGTGCACCGCCGCGGAAGCGGTTGCACACATTAAGGACGGTGACGTGGTGGTTCTGGCGCACTGTATCGGAGAGCCGCCGGCCTTGGTAGAGGCGATGGTGAACAACGCGGCACAGTATGAGAACGTGGAGATCAAGCACATGGTCAGCCACGGAAGCGGAGGGTACGCGGCGGAGGGGATGGAGGAGCACTTCCGCGTGAACGCCATCTTCGCCAGCGGCAACGTCCGCAAGGCCATCGAGGAGGGCCGCGGCGATTTTACTCCCGCCTTTTTCCACGAGGTGCCGGCGCTGATTCGGGAAGGGAAGCTTCGGTGTGACGTGGCGATGGCGCAGGTGACGCCGCCGGACGAGGACGGCTGGTGCAGTCTGGGAACGTCCGTGGATTACACCTATCAAGCCATTAAGTCCGCTGGGACGGTGCTGGTGCAGGTGAACGACCAGTTTCCCCGTACGTTCGGGGAACGGGTCCATGTTTCGGAATTCGATCACATCGTGGAGGCTTCGACTCCCGTGCAGGAGGTAGGGGCCGCCAAGACCGGTCCCTTGGAAGAGACCATTGCCAGACACTGCGCTTCGCTGATCGAGGACGGTTCCACGCTGCAGCTGGGAATCGGAGGGATTCCCGACGCGGTCATCCGCATGCTGTCGGGGCACAAGGATTTGGGAATCCACTCGGAGATGATTTCCGACGGTACGCTGGAGCTGTATGAAAAGGGCGTAATCACGGGGGCACGCAAACGGCTGGACCCGGGAAAGATGGTGGTCACGTTTCTGATGGGCAGCAGGAAGCTGTATGATTTCGTGGACAATAATCCGCTGGTGGAGGTACGGCCCGTGGATTATGTGAATCATCCGGCCGTCATCATGCAGCAGTATCGCATGGTATCCATCAACTCGGCGATTCAGCTGGATCTCATGGGCCAGGTGGCGGCGGAGACCATCGGCCGCCGGCAGTTTTCCGGAGTGGGGGGCCAGGTGGATTTCATCCGGGGAGCGGCCATGGCTCAGGATGGAAAATCCATTATTGCCATCCCTTCCGTCACCAGAAAAAAGGACGGAACCATGATTTCCAAGATCGTGGCGGATCTGGATCCCGGCGCGGCGGTGACCACCTCCCGCAACGATGTGGACTATGTGGTGACGGAATACGGCGTGGCGGACCTGAAAGGGCGCTCCTTGAGGGAACGGGCCCGGGAGCTGATCAGCATCGCCCATCCGCAGATGAGAGAGGATCTCACCAGGGAATTCAGACTCCGGTTTCACGAAGAATATCATCCGGTAAAAATTGAACTGAAAAGGAAAGGGGAATTGAGCCATGCAAGCATTGCGACTGGTGCCTAAACTGCATTATTTTGACACATTCGAGGAATTTCAGAACGAATTCCACATCGGAAAGAACGATTTGGTCGTGACCAATGAGTTTATCTATGAACCTTATATGAAGCCGCTAGGTATCGAAACCAATTTAATCTTTCAAGAGCGTTACGGAGCGGGAGAACCCTCCGACGAAATGATCGACGCCATGGCTCAGGAAATGAAAAAATACCGGTTTGACCGCATCGTAGCCGTAGGCGGCGGCACCATCGTGGACATCTGCAAGGTGCTGGCTCTGGATGTTCCCGAGCGTTCCGTCCGGCTGTTTCAGGGGGAAGTGCCTCCGGTGAAGAAAAAGGAGCTGGTGGTGGTGCCCACCACCTGCGGAACCGGCAGCGAGGTTACCAATGTGGCGATCGCGGAGCTGAAGTCTCTTCACACCAAGAAGGGACTATCCGTGGAAGAAACCTACGCGGACCACGCGGTTTTGATTCCGGAAACGGTGAAAGGACTGCCTTACAAATTCTTCGTCACCAGTTCCGTGGACGCTTTGATTCACGCCATCGAATCCTATTTGTCTCCGAAGGCGTCCCCGTTTACCGAGCTGTTTTCGCTGAAGGCCATCGAAATGATCATGGCGGGATATCGTAAGATCGTGGAGCAGGGTCCCGAAAGCAGAATGGAGGACCTGAAAGAATTCGTTCTGGCGTCGGACTACGCGGGCATTGCTTTTGGCAACGCGGGCTGTGCGGCGGTTCACGCCCTGTCCTATTCCATCGGCGGAGCGTTTCACGTTCCTCACGGAGAAGCAAATTACCAATTTTTCACCGAGGTGTTCCAATGGTATGACAAAAAGGACCCCATGGGGAAGATCGTGGAGGCGAAGGCGGTATTTGCCCGGGCCCTGGACTGTGACCCACAGGGAGACGTGTTCGGAGAACTGGAAAAGTTCCTCAATCAGCTGATTGAGAAAAAGCCATTGAGAGAATACGGAATGACGGAGGAACAGATCGACGAGTTTACGGACAGTACCATCGCAAATCAGCAGCGGCTTTTGGCGAACAATTACGTGTTCCTGGATCGGGACGAAATTCGACAGATTTTTGCAGCGTTGTATTAAGAAAAGGAGAAAAACAATGGCGCTTATGACGGGAAAAGAGTACATCGAAAGCTTGAGAAAATTGAAGACCAGGGTTTATCTGTTCGGAGAGCAGATCGAAAACTGGGTGGATCATCCCATGATCCGGCCTTCCATCAATTGTATTGCCATGACTTACGAGTTGGCGCAGGACCCTCAGTACGCGGATTTGATGACCGCGAAATCCAATCTGACGGGAGAGACCGTAAACCGTTTTTCCCATCTGCATCAGAGTACCGAAGACCTGGTGAAAAAGGTGAAAATGCAGAGGCTTCTGGGACAGAAAACAGCCTCCTGCTTCCAGCGCTGCGTGGGCATGGACGCCTTCAACGCGGTTTACTCCACCACCTTTGAAATCGACGAGGCCCATGGAACCGGCTATCATAAAAACTTTGTGGAATATTTGAAATACGTCCAGAAAAACGATTTGGTGGTAGACGGGGCGATGACAGATCCCAAGGGAGACCGGGGAAAAGCCCCCAGCCAGCAGGCGGACCCCGACCTGTTCATGCACATCGTGGAGAAGCGGGCGGACGGAATCGTGGTTCGGGGAGCGAAGGCCCACCAGACCGGGTCCATCAATTCCCATGAACACCTGATCATGCCCACCATCGCCATGAGCGAGGCGGACCGGGAATACGCGGTCTCCTTCGCGGTGCCGTCGGACGCGGAGGGTCTGTTCATGATCTACGGCCGTCAGTCCTGCGACACCAGAAAGCTGGAAGAGGGAGCGGACGTGGACCTGGGGAACAAGCAGTTCGGGGGGCAGGAAGCCCTGGTGGTGTTCGACAACGTGTTCATCCCCAACGAGCGGATCTTCCTGTGTGAGGAATACGAGTTTGCGGGCATGATGGTGGAGCGGTTCGCAGGCTACCACCGTCAGAGCTACGGCGGCTGCAAGGTAGGCGTGGGGG
>CAUHLX010000229.1 GCA_959606705.1 uncultured Bacillota bacterium
CTGCAACGAAACGTGATGCGGAAAGTACGGAGGTTAAGTGGTCTCTTCTTTTTTTTCAAGCAAAAAGGACCTGCCGTGAAAGAATTTCTTTCAACGCCAGGTCCTTTGTATTCGGATTCTTATTCAGTGAAAAAGCCGCACGGAACCGAGGGGCGCCGCCCTTAATGGAGCGTTTGGCAAGGCAGCGCAAGTGGCCCTTGCCGGGGGATTGGAGACGGCCCCCAACAAGCGGATTTCCCAATAATGTGCAACAAATTAGCCGTCAATGTTCACGGAGAAAAAGCTTTCCATTAAGCCAACAAATTCTACATCAATTAGATGATTATCGTCCAATTCGTGGTTGCAATAAGTGAAGATCCCTCCAACATTATCAATTTTAACTGTTGGAAAATGAAGTTTCTCCATAGTAGTCGCCACAGTTTCCCCTGGGTAACATTCTTTAAAGCAATCTGACTTTACGCAAAATCTTGCTAAATCAAAAAGTTTTGTAGGGTATACTGCTATCAACTTTTCCGCAAACAATATCTTTTCATCTGAAAAATAGGCTTCTGGTATTTCTATTTCGAACCCTTCGGTTTCTACCACATATGTTCCACTGCCATATGGGCTGGCTTTAAAAGTAAAATTGCTCTTGTCCATAATTCTTCTCCTCGCAAAATATATATACTCTGCAGTACGCCTTTTAAACCAAATGCACACTTTACCAATAAGGCGTAGTAAAACTAGCGCTTTTATTCAGCCAACTCTCGCTGTTGCTTTTGACTTAACGAGGAGCGCACCAACTTATAAGAGGCAAATACCATATCTGTAATTACGCCTTGTGGCACATTCCCATCCAAATATACAGTGCTCCAATGTAGCTTGCTCATATAATAGCCGGGTATGACATCTTCGTACTCCCGACGCAGCAAATCACTAAGCATGGGCTCTAACTTCAAGGTGATGATAGGTCGTCCATTGCGGTCATCAATGCCGATGTAAGCGTACATTTTACCGCACAACAAATATCTGTATGCTTGCCATACAGGATGAAATTCTTTCGTGGTAGATGATTGCTCTTGCAGACATTTATCCAGCCACTGGTAAACTTCCATGCTGCCGTCTGACCAAGGTGTTACACTAAATTCCAATTTTGACATGCCCTTCCTCATTACAATGCCATTCATATTAATGAAAATAGTTGACCAAGCTCTAAAATATTCAGTTCGCCTTATCCGCCAAGTGCGCACTTTACCTATAAGGGATACTTGAATCGGCCCGATAAACCGGAACTTAACGCTTAATCCAATGCTCAAAAAAATCGTTTTGCTGACTTGTATCTGGAAAAGTATCTATATCAGCATAATCCCAAATATGAACAATATCTTTCATCAAAGCCTGCCTGCCTAATTTAACAAGATAAATCTTATCTGTTGCGCCCATCATTCCAGATTGAACAGCATTAAGCCGTGAGCCGTTACACTTGATTCCATATCCGATTTCAAGCAATTTATCCCTAAATTCTTGATAGGCAGGCAAGTAATTATAATTTGAAGAAGTAATTTCTCGTTCTTTGATTTTGGCATTGATATAGATGTTTTCAGAGATTTCCGCTTCATCAACTTCAACTCGAATAGTCAGTTCCGTTCCTGTATTCAATTCCATTAAGACAACTTCGTGTATTTCCATTTACTCACCACGTCAATTCTTGTCAAGTTGTTTCATCTATTCTTATATTGTACCTCAAGTCCTTATGAAATCAGGGCGGGAATTGGGCGAGATTTTGGGCGATGAATGACCTGCAAACATCTTTAGAACAAGCTGGAAAGAACCGCTTAATGCCCTATTCATCAGCCTTTCCAGCCTCATTGTCCTTATGTGAAGCCGACTGTACAAACTCAAACGCCGCTATTTTTTATATTTTTCTATTTGAGTACCGTTCTGAACACCCGCAGAAAGTTCAGCCCCATGATCTTCCGCACTTCTTCTTCCTCGTAGCCCCGATCGAGAAGCTCCGCTGTTACCAGAATCGCTTCCCGATGGCTGTTCAATGCGTCACAGTCCGTTTCCGGTGTTCCTGCCTTGCGCAGGCAGTCCATCCCATTGTTGCAGAGGTCAAGTCCGAAACCGATGTAATCCACTCCCACCACCTGCCGGAGATGATCGATGTGATCGCAGATTTTGGTGATTCGTTCCTCCTCCTTCTCCACCCCTAGGATTTCCTTGATTGCGTTGACCCCGATCACGCCGCCTCGTTGGGCCAAGGCTCTAATTTGATCGTCGCTGAGATTTCGATTCGTCCCGTGAACCGCCCGGCAGTCGGAATGAGAGGCAATGATGGGACCCTTGGAAAACTTCATGAGGTCCCAAAAGCCTTCTTCGTTGAGATGACTTACATCCAGCCACATTCCCATCTCGTCCAAACGCCGTACCACTTCTACCCCAAACTGTGTAAGACCTCCCAGCTGGCCCTGATCCGGCGTAGGAGAAGTATTGCCGTCAGCCAGGAAATTCCGGCGGCTCCACACCAGGCCGGCACCGCGGACACCTAACTGATAGAAGGGCTGTAAAAGGTCCGCATTGTTCTCGATGGCTTCCAGTCCTTCAAACGAGAGAAGAATCCCGATCTGCTCCGAAGAAAGCACCTCTTCCAGCTCCGCGGCCGAGGTCACCAAACGCACCTGGCCGCCGCACTCCCGCAGATCCGCGTTTAAGGCCGCAATCTGCTCCAGCGCCTGCCGCAGGCAAGTCCCGGGATACTCGGAATCCACAAAGATCGAAGAGACGATAAATTTGAAGCCCGCGGCTCGAAAATCATCCAGATAAACCCTCTTGATTACCTCCCGCTCCCCATCTTTTCTTTTATAGAAAATCTCGCAGGCCAGATCCAGATGAGCGTCTATGGCAATCGAGTTTTGATGCAGCTGTTCGGCATGTTTTAAATGATCCATCGTTTCCTCTTTTCTAAATATTATGACAATTTTTCGTTTGATAAGACCATAACATATTTCATTGATGAAATCTGTTAAGCAGTTTACACTTTTCTGTTTTTACTTGAAATGACACGCCCAAATTGCGCGTAAAAAAAGCGGCGGCTCGTCGTTTTCGGACGAAAGCCTCCGCTTTTTCCTTTTTCTCTCCGCTTCCTATTCCGACTGCTGCCGGGGTGTCGAAAGGGCATCGGATACGGACGGATCCCGGAGATAGGGCTCGGCTGCCTGAAGCATCAATCCCTGAGTAATCAATCCCAAATCTCTGGATGGGATGTTGCCCAGATCGATGATCTGGCCACGCTCGATGGCCTTCGCGTAGGATTCCGCTTTTTTGAGTTCTTCCTGTGATGGTTTCTTTTTACCGGACATCGCCTTCACCTCCCGCGGCGCATTTCTTTGCCGCGATGTTACTTTGCCCAAAAGGCGAAAAACCATCCGATTTCCCAGCTGTGAAAATTTGTGAATCTCACGAAACGCATTTTAAAAGACTTTCATAATTTGCTTCCGCGAAGTCCCAGTTCGCAAGATGAAACCAGGCATCCACATATTCGTTTCGCGCCGCCAGATACTGTAGAAAATATGCGTGCTCCCACACGTCGACGCAGATCAGCGGATGGAGTCCCAGAGAGAAAGGGGTTACCTGATTGGCCGTGTGAACGATCTTCAGCTTCCCGGAGGCTTCGGCACAGAGCCAGGCCCAGCCGGAACCGAACACGCTCATGGCCTCCGCCTTAAGTTTTTCCTGAAACTCCCCAAATCCGCCAAATTCCTGATCGATCGCCATTTTCAGCTTTCCCTTTGGCTTGGCAAGCTCCGTTCCCTTTTTCTCCGCCGGTTTCATCCCCGCGAAGTAGAAGCGGTGATTAAACGAGCCGCCCGCCTGCCGAAACACCTCCGTAGAGATCTCCTCGGGAAGATAACAGGCACCCAAAAGCAATTCTTCCAATGAGTAACAATAGTACTCCGGGTATTTTTCCAGTGCCTTGTTTAAATTGTCCACATACCTCTGATACAGCACATCGTGATGGACCGTCAACGTCTCCGTGTCTATGTAGGGTTCCAGCGCCTCATGGGAGTACGGCAGCGGCGCCGCTTCGAATTTCTTGCATTCCATCTTAGTTTTCAGCCTCCATTCCATCGAGTCAAAATCGTTCTACTCTATGGTATGCGGGAGAACCGATCCATACCCTATATTTCATGCAATTCCCGTGTTTTTGCCCTTTCAATGGCCCTAATTTTTCAAATTTTATTCACGCTTTTCGGTCGCAGCGCAGGCGGCTCATCCGAAAGGATCGATGCAAACAAGGCGCCTCCAGGATTCCTAAAAACAGCAGCGCTTATTCCTCCGCCAGCACCGCTCCCTTATCATAGTAGGACTGCGCTTCCCCTTTGGGTACCATACTGCCTCCGGTGGCCCAGGCGATGTGTGTGGCGTTGTCCATCTGATCCGCCAGCCCTTTCTTCTTCAAATACTCCGCCGCTCCCAGCACCTTTCCGTATCCGGGGAACGCCGCGCAGGAGGAAGGTTCGATAAACCGGTCCTCCGTGTCCATCAGCAGCTTGAGCAGCAGATACAGTTCATCGTCCTCTACGGTGAAACAGCCATCCAGGAGAGGCTGCATAATATGAGATACCAGCGCCGAACACCGTCCTACCGCCAGTCCGTCCGCCGCGGTCTTTCCGGAAAGTCCGATGTCGCCGCAGCTGATCTCATTGTGCAGATTGGTCATCAATCCCAAGGTCATACAAGGCGCCTGGGTAGGCTCCGCGAAAAAGCAGTGAACATTTCTGCCGTAGAGCAGATGCAGGCCAAAGGCCACTCCGCCGGGACCGCCGCCCACTCCGCAGGGCAGATACACGAACAGGGGATGCTGATCGTCCACCGTGACCCCTAAGTCCTCCAGCTGTTTTTTCAGACGGCCCGCCGCCGTGGTATAGCCCAGAAACAGGTCCTCCGAGGACTCGTCATCCACAAAGTGGCACATGGGATCGGCCGCCGCCTGGCGCCTGCCTTCCGCTACGGCCTTTTCATAATCATCGGGGTATTCCACCACGATGGCTCCCTT
>CAUHLX010000230.1 GCA_959606705.1 uncultured Bacillota bacterium
TTCTTTTATTCGGCTTCAATTATACATGAACATCTCCGAAAAATCCAGTCCTATTTTTTCATGACCGGACGCATCACGTGGTCCGAACGCCGATAGAGATCCCCGGTTTTCACCAATTGATAGAGGTCGGAGCTGAGAATATCGTAACGCAGCAGCTTCCGTGCCGCCTCCGCCTCCGGCATCTCACGATTGATGTTGGTGAGGATGGGAATCCGGGAGCCTCCGGACGACGCCTCGCTCCGTTTCTGCTGTGCCAGAAGCGCGGCACCTTTCTTAGAGAAGCCCAATACCCTGGCGTAAAACGGCCGTTGGTTCACAAAACAGTCAAAATCCTCTCGATTCAGTCCGGTCAGTACGTGGACCAGCAGTCTGCGGATTCGAGCCGTGGAATACCGCTTGGAACGGACTCCGTCCAGCAAGCTCTCCATATCTCGAGCTTTGCTCAGCGCTCCTTTCAGCCGATTCTCCAGCCCCTCTCCGACGGACGCCACCTGTGCCAAGCGTTCCCTGTCTTCGCAAAGAAGCCGGCCGGTCACCAGCTGATAAAAATCGTCCAAGGTGATCAGCCGTTCTCCCGTACGTTCCTCCAGCACGCGGAAGCTGCTCTCCGGCAGGAAGGACTTCACGGACTTCGGGTCCCTTAGTATGGCAGGGCGTGTTTCCTCTTCGCCCAGGTTCCGATCCCCTGCCAGCAGTCTGGCTCGAATGGCTTTCGCACTGGCAAAGCCAGCCTCGACGCCGGCCGCCCCGTCTTCCTTCTTTCCCGGGAGCCGCTCCTCGTGGTAACCGCTTCCCTGCCGTTTCACCGTGACAGGAACCATCGGCGCATTCAAAACCGCGCACTGTTTCAAATATTCGATTGCCAGGATGTTGTTGGGAGACAGCAGCAGCTCCGCGATTCGCTCCCCATAGATCCGGCATGCCGCTTGATGCCTGGCCGCCGGATAGGTTTTTCCCTGATCCAGCGCGCTTCTCACCTCGGCGGAAAGCCGCGGGTCCTCCGGCGCTTCCGAAAGAGCCGCCGCCGCTTCCGAAAGCAGAGCGGCGTCTCCCGATTCGCTTCCGAAGGCCAGATGGGTGACACAGCCCAATCCGCCGAGTACCGCCACCCCACCCATGGCAAAATACCTGGCACTGTTTACGGCAAAGGCAAAGGGCAGTTCCAGCACCAGGTCCACGCCGCTTTCCACCGCCATTTCCGCTCGAGTCCATTTGTCGAACAACGCGGGTTCTCCACGCTGGAGAAAGTCTCCGCTCATGACACAGACCGCGCAGTCCGCTCCCGAAAGGCGCAGCGCTTCTTTTAAATGATACTCGTGTCCCTTGTGAAACGGATTATATTCCGCTATGATCCCTACTGCGTTCAAGCTCTTCCTCCCTGCGCTTCTTCCGTTCCCGCTTTTCGCGCCTGCGCCCTTCTCCTCTTTGGTAAATTCCTTGAATTCCACAGATCGTCCCTAATAATATCGCTATCATTATAACCATTTTGGTGGAAAATAACAAACCATAAGCCGCCCCCAGGCCTGCGGACGCCGTTCCCGGAGTCACCGCGGCGATGGCCGACGCCGTTCCTGCTGCCCAGGTGTCCATGGCCGGAGCGCCTAACAGGCGGGGAGCCAGCAGCGCCGCAATTCCCGCGGCCAGCAGTCCGTGAGACAGCTTGATCTTCAAATAATACCAGAAGCCCACGTCCGCTCCGGCCAGCATGCTGACGGACTGGGCGGCGATGGAAAAGCCGCCGAAGGAGACCAGGAAGGTGCAGAATACGCATTTCATGGAAAGCGGCAGCGCTCCGGACTGAGCTACGCCGCTGCAGCCCACCGTCATCTCTAAAATGCCTTTTAATATTCCCTTTTGCCAATCCTGGTCAAAGAGGCTCAGCACACCGGAAAACTGGATAAAATCGGTGATCAAAGTAAACAGCACGATATATCCGCAGATGATTCCCAGGGTCCGGAAGGAAGACAAGATCGATTCCGTAAACAGATCCAGAAGCTCCGAGTGAAAAACGGAATCGTCTCCGGGATTTCTTCTGGCGGCGGACACGCTCGAATTTCTGACTCCGCGGCGCTCTTTTTCTCGAGTAAACATCCGCAGCAGGATGCCGTTGGCCACCGCCCCCAGATAATGTGACAAGGCCACCACCATCCCCGCCGCAGGCGAGGCCAGCATGCTCACCCCCACCGTTCCCAGCATGAATAGAGGTCCCGAGGTACTGCAGAAAGCCAGCATTCTCTTCGCCTCCGTCTGAGTGATCTCCCCCCGGCGCCTCAAATCTCCGATGAGCTTGGCACCCATCGGATAGCCAGAGGTAATGCTGATCAGGAACACGAAGGCCGAGCAGCCCGGCGTACCGAACAACGCTTGGAATGGCCGCTCAAACAGCTTTCCCACCAGCTGAGGCACCGAAAGGGCGATCATAAAGTTCGCGCAGATGAAAAAAGGCAACTGGGCGGGAAGCACCGAGCTTGCCCACAAAGTCACCCCATTTTGCGCGGAAGAAAGGGCAATCGACGGAAACGCTACCATGGCCACCGATCCCACTGCCGCCAAAAGTCCTGCCAACGCGAAATTCAGTTGTTTTCTTTTTTGATTCGCCTGTCTTTTCATACTGCATATGTATGCCGCGGACAAGCCTGATATGTCTGAAAGATCAGCCCTGAGGATTGCCGGGATCATCCAGCTGCGCCCGATACATCATTTCTTTGATCTCCGCGCGATTTTCTCCTACCGTGGCGTTGATCTGCTCAAAGGTCTTTTGCAGATTGGTAAACATATCGTTGAAATACAGGTCGTTCATCTGATCCACTTTATCCTGGAAGTTGTAGAGGATGCTGTCGATGTAATCGAAGGTGCTCATCTTCAGGCTGCGGACGTTGGCCTCGGCCACCCGCAGGATCTCATCCGCGCGAATTTTGGCCTGCACGGTAATATCGTCATTTTCGATCAAAGCCTCGGCCTGAGCCTTGGCGTCCTTGAGAATGGTTTCATATTCCTGCTTGGCTTCGGTTAGAATTCGCTGGCGTTCGTCCTTGATCCACTGAGCCTGCTGAATTTCATCCGGAAGCTCCACCCTGATCTCCTTGACGATCTCAAGGATCTCCTCGGCGTCCACTAAAATCTTGCCGGTCAGCGGAAAGCCGGAGCTGGTGTCGACGATTTCCTCGATTTCATCCAAAAGCTCTAATACCTTCATTCCTTTATTCCTCCCATTTTATCTGCTAGTTTTCGTTCCATACATTCCAATATCATATCCGGGACCAAACCTTTGACATCACCCTTCAGCAAAAAGACTTCTTTTACCATGCTGGAGCTCACAAAGGAATAGACCGGGCTGGTCATCAAAAAAATGTTCTCCACCTTTTCATTATACAGTCTGGCGTTCATCTGCGCCATCTGAATTTCATATTCGAAGTCCATGGCGGCTCGCAGTCCCCGAACTACCGCTTGAAACTCGTTTTCGTTGACATAGTCCGCCAGGAGGCCTCGAAAGCTGTCCACCTTGACGTTGCTCAAATGAGCCGTGGCGGAACGAATCATAGCCATCCGTTCTTCCATGGAAAACATGGGGGTTTTGGATTTGTTCTCGATCACCCCCACCACCAGCTCGTCACAAAGGCCGGAAGCTCTGACGATCAAATCCATATGTCCGTTGGTCATGGGATCGAAAGAACCCGAATACAGCCATTTTCTCATAGCGATTCCTCTCTGCGATATAATGTAAGCGCAATTTTTCCATAGCGCCGTTCTCTCCACTTTACGAAGTTTCCCAGCTGTTCCGGCAGGGGATCGTCCGTAGAATGCTCCGCCGCAATGACTCCCTCGAGGTCCAGCAGCTCCAATTCGTCGATCCTGCCGATACAGTCCCGTAGAAGTCCGTCTTTATACGGCGGATCCAATAAAACAATGTCCGTCTTTTCCTTGATCCGCGGAAGAACCCTGTCGTACTCTCCCGGAAGGACTACCGCCTGCTCCGGCACCCGGCAATAAGCGATGTTCTGTTTGGTCAGCGCTAGGCTGTCTCGGGACTTGTCCGCAAAATAAACGCGCTTCGCTCCCCGGCTGATGGCTTCCAGACCAAGGCTGCCCGTGCCGCAAAACAAATCCAAAACGATGGCCTCCGGCGTCCAGGGTGCAATCATCGAAAACAGCGCTTCCTTCACTTTGTCCGACGTGGGACGGACGCTGCGGTCCGCCGGAGTATATAATTTTCTGCCTTTTAACGTTCCGGCAATGATACGCAAAAGCATCCTCTCCCTTCCCTATCTTATCATTCTAACATAGGACAAGTTAATTGAAAAGATAAAATAAATGCCCGCCAAAATTGTTTGGCAGGCACTTATTTTAAAAATCTAAATCATCGATTGCTTATTTTCCGGCTAACTGCTGTTCCGCCATTTCAACCAACTTCTTGGTCATATAGCCGCCAACGTAACCGTTCTGTCTCGCAGTCAGGTTTCCCTTGTCCATGGTCTGGTAGTTGGCCAGTCCCAGTTCACTTGCGATCTCAGTCTTCATGTTGTCCAGACCGTTCTTCGCTCCGGACTTCGCTGCTTTCTGTAAATCCATTGTATTTTCACCTCCTAGATGTGTTTTACGATATTAATTTAACCTGGGAGCGAAAAAGTATGATATGTAATTATTTCCTTTGCTAAATACGCGGATTTGCAACACTTTCAAAGGTTTTTTCGATTTTTAGCCTTAATTTCTCGTTTTGAGGCAGCTCTAGTTCAGGGTCCTCCGCCAGCAGTCGTTCCGCCTCTCCGCGAACGGTGAGCAAAACCTTGGAATGCTTGCTCAGGTCTGCCAATCGAAGCTCCGGCAATCCGTGCTGACGAACTCCGAAAAACTCTCCCGGCCCCCGCAATTCCAAATCCTTTTCCGCGATCACAAAACCGTCGGAGGTTTTTTTCATAATCTCCGCGCGTTCCTTGGCATAAGAAGTCTTCGCTTCGGTAATGAGCACGCAGTAGGACTGCTCCGAGCCTCTTCCCACTCGGCCTCTCAACTGATGGAGCTGAGCCAGTCCGAAGC
>CAUHLX010000231.1 GCA_959606705.1 uncultured Bacillota bacterium
TGCTTCGTAATTTTAA
Source organism: uncultured Bacillota bacterium (assembly GCA_959606705.1). Lineage (GTDB taxonomy): Bacteria > Bacillota > Clostridia > Peptostreptococcales > Anaerovoracaceae > CAUHLX01. The sequence continues at coordinate 17 of CAUHLX010000231.1, forward strand.
AGAAGTTCCGGCTGGAGGGCATGCAGTATCGGATGATCAAGATGCTGGGTTACTGCGGGATCTCCACGATTTTCTGGGGAGTCATGTTCGGCGGCTATTTCGGCGATCTGGTCACCGTGGTGGGCAGGACATTTTTCAACGTGGAAATCGGGATTCCTCCATTGTGGTTCAATCCGCTGGACGACGTAATCAAGCTATTGGGCTTTTCCCTGGTGCTGGGAATCCTGCATCTATTCGTGGGAATGGGACTTTCGGGTTATCTTTCCATTCGGGACGGCCGTCCCTTCGACGCGTTCTGCGACGTGGGGCTGTGGTATCTGATCATCGCCGGGCTGGCCCTGTTTACGCCCAGTATACTGGGATCGGGAACGCCGGCGATGTCGCGGATCGGGTTGACGATCGCCGGGATCGGAGCCGTAGGTGTGATCATTTTCGGCGGACGTCACAAGAAGGGGATCGGAAAGATCTTCGGAGGAGTGATGAGCCTCTACGACGTCACCAGTTATCTGTCGGATATCTTATCCTATTCCCGTCTGCTGGCTCTGGGGCTGGCAACGGGGGTAATCGCCCAGGTGATCAACACCATGGGCACGCTGGCCGGCGGCGGAATCATCGGCGGGATCCTGTTTATTGCGGTGTTCCTCATCGGGAACGCCTACAACATGGCGATCAACTCGCTGGGGTCCTTTGTCCACTCTTCCAGACTTCAGTACGTAGAGTTCTTCGGAAAGTTCTACGAGAGCGGCGGAGAGGAATTTGAACCGTTTGATCAAAATACAAAATATGTAGAAATCACAAGGGAGGATCAGTAAAAATGGGTGTCGAAATTGTAAACATGATATTTAGCGGAAGCTTTTTAGCGGCGGCGGGTGCTGCCATCGCGGCTCTGGCGGGAATCGGAAGCGCCATCGGCTGCGGAATTGCCGGTCAGGCGGCGGCGGGGGTCATCTCCGAAGATCCCAAGAAGTTTGGCCAGACTTTGATTTTGCAGGCACTGCCCGGCACACAGGGCATTTATGGCCTGCTGATTGCCTTCCTGATTATGAACAGTACCGGCTTGATCGGCGGAGCGGATGCTCCCACCACAGCGCAGGGTGCTCAGTATCTGGCTTGTGCGCTTCCCATTGGCCTGGTGGGAATTTTCTCCGGCATTGCTCAGGGTAAGGCTTCGGCGGCCAGCATCATGCTGATTTCCAAGCGGCCCGATCAGCTGGCAAAGGGCATGATTTATCCGGCGATGGTTGAAACCTACGCGGTACTGGCCCTGCTGATCTCCGTGCTGCTGATGCTGGGTGTCAAATAACGAAAGGATTGGTTTTTTCCCATGGGAATTGAACAAATAACAGAAAAAATACTGTTTGACGCCAATGAGGCGGCCCGGCGGGAACACGTGAAAGCCAAATATCACAGTCGGGAAGCAGAGCGGAAGGCACGCTGTCTGGGGGATGACCTCAAAGAGGACGCCGAAAAACGGGCGGCGGCGGATACCGTTTCCGTCAAGGAACGGCGCAAGTCCGTGGCGGAGCTGGAAGCGAGGAAGATGCGTCTGTCGGTGAAGCAGAACGCGGTGACCAAGTGCTTTGAAAAGGCCATCGAGCGCATTGCGGCCATGCCGGCGGACGACTATGTGGAGTTTCTGGCCAAGACCGTGTGTGAGCTTCTGGCATCGGAGGAAGAGGCCGGCGGCGAGCTCCTTTTAAACGCAAGGGACCGGGAGGCCATCGGCGAAAAACTGGTAAAGAAAGTGAAGGATTTGAATGGTAAGGGAGAGGTTCTCTTATCTCAGGAGACCATCGACGCGAAAGGCGGGTTTGTCCTTCGCAGCGGAAACACCTTCCTGAATTCCACATTGGAGACCATGGTGGGGGCGGTCAAGGAAGAATTGACGCCGGAAGTGGTTCGAACCCTGTTCGGGTAAAGGAGGAAGGGAATTGGCAGAGAAAAAAGACTATACTTACGCTTCTTCCCGGGTACGCAGCGTGGAAAAAAACCTGCTCTCTCGGGAACGAGTGGATAAAATGGTCGATAGCCGTACCCCGGAGGATGCGCTGAAGATATTGTACGACGCGGAATACGGAGACGGAAGCGAGCCGGTGCGGGCGGCTGATTTTGAACCGCTTCTCACCGGAGAATTGAAGAAGTCTTACGATTTTATTCTTTCCATCGCGCCGGATCGAAAGGATTTTCAGGTGTTTTTATACCCTTACGATTACCATAATCTGAAAACGCTGATGAAAGCGGAGTTCATGGGGATCGAAGCGCCGGACAATTTGATCGGCGTGGGTACGATTCCGGCGGAGGGCCTGGCGGCGATGGTTCGCGAACGCAATTTCCTGTCTCTGACGCCACTGATGAAGCAAGCCTTTGGCGAGGCGCTGGAGGTGGTTTCCCGGACGAAGGACCCGCAAATGGTGGATCTGATCTTCGATCAGGCCTGCTATGGGGATATGAAGCTGGCTGCGGAACGGTCCGGCAGTGGGTTTTTACAAGATTACGTAAGCCTGCTCATCGATACCATTAACTTGAAAACCTTTGTACGCGTGAGACAGATGGGGCGTTCCTGGGATTTTTTCTCCAAGGTTTATTTGCAGGGGGGAAGGATTCCGGAAAAGCTGTTTGTGTCGGGATATGAAGAAGGCTACGAACAGTTCGCGGAAAAATTGACGCCATATGGTCTGTCGGCCGCTTTGGCGGAAGGCGGAGCGGCGCTCAAGGAAACGGGGCGGTTCACTCGTCTGGAAAAGCTGTGTGACGACCGGATCGTGGAGTTTGCCAAACAGGCGAAGTACGTGAGCTTTGGGCTCGAGCCCCTGGCGGCGTACCTGATTGTCAAGGAATATGAGATTCGCACGGCGCGGATCGTCATGTCGGGTCTGCTGCAGGGACTTTCCCGGGAAATGATCGGAGAAAGGCTGAGGGAGACATATGTATAAGATCGGAGTGATTGGCGATCGCGACAGCGTTCTGGGGTTCAAGGCCGTGGGGCTTTCGGTGTTTCCCTGCCACGACAGCGGGGAGGCCAGAAAAACGCTCCAACGGCTGGTAAAGGAAGACGATTACGCGATCGTATACATTACGGAAGGACTTTGCAGGGATTTGACCGAGGAGCTGGACGGTTACAAGGACCTGAGAACCCCGGCGATCATTCCCATTCCGGGGATGGACGGAAGCTATGGAATTGGAATTTCCAGTGTGAAAAAATCGGTGGAACGGGCCGTTGGCGCGGATATCCTGTTCGGCGACGACGAATGAAAGTAGGTGACTGAAAAAGTGAGCCAGGGTAAAGTGGTTAAGGTGTCCGGCCCGTTGGTTGTAGCCGAGGGGATGCAGGACGCGGATATGTTTGACGTGGTTCGAGTGGGCGAGCACGGACTGATCGGAGAGATCATCGAAATGCGCGGAGACGCGGCGTCCATTCAGGTTTATGAGGAAACGGCCGGTCTGGGACCGGGAGCGGAAGTGGTGAGCACGGGCGCGCCGCTGTCCGTGGAGCTGGGACCGGGCATGATTGAAAATATGTACGACGGAATCCAGCGGCCGCTGGAAGAGATGCTGGCCAAAGCGGGTCCCAACATCACCCGGGGGATTCAGGTAAATCCTCTGTCCCGGGAAAAGAAATGGAATTTCGTACCCGCGATCAAGCCGGGGGACGAGGTGGAGGCCGGAGACGTGATCGGCACGGTCCGGGAGACGGTCGTGGTGGAGCACAAGATCATGGTTCCCTTTGGAATTAAAGGGAAGGTGCGGTCCGTCGAAGCGGGTGAATTCACGGTGACGGACCCGATTTGTGTGGTTGTAAAGGAAAACGGGGAAACGGCGGAGCTGACCATGATGCAGAAGTGGCCGGTTCGGCGGGGACGCCCTTATAAAGAAAAGCTGGTACCGGAGATGCCTCTGGTGACCGGTCAGAGGGTCATTGACACCATGTTCCCTATCGCGAAGGGCGGCGTAGCGGCGGTACCCGGCCCCTTCGGCAGCGGAAAGACGGTCATCCAGCATCAGCTGGCCAAATGGGCGGACGCGGATATCGTGATTTATATCGGCTGCGGGGAACGCGGCAACGAAATGACCGACGTATTGATGGAATTTCCGGAGCTGCTGGACCCCAAGTCCGGCGAGCCTCTGATGAAGCGGACGGTGCTGATTGCCAACACCTCCGACATGCCGGTAGCGGCGCGGGAAGCTTCGATCTATACCGGAATCACCATTGCGGAATATTTCAGAGACATGGGTTATTCCGTGGCGCTGATGGCGGATTCCACCTCACGATGGGCCGAGGCACTGCGGGAAATGTCCGGACGTCTGGAAGAGATGCCCGGTGAGGAAGGCTATCCGGCTTATCTGGCTTCCAGATTGGCACAGTTTTACGAACGGGCCGGCCGGGTAATCTGCCTGGGCGCGGACGGAAGGGAAGGCGCGCTGTCGGCCATCGGGGCGGTATCTCCTCCCGGCGGCGATATTTCGGAACCGGTTTCTCAGGCGACGCTGCGAATCGTCAAGGTGTTCTGGAGCTTGGACGCCCAGCTGGCTTACGCCAGACATTTCCCGGCCATCAACTGGCTGAACAGCTATTCGCTTTACATTGACCGGCTGTCCAAGTGGTTTGCGGACCATGTAAATCAGGAATTTCCCGAGCTGCGCAGCCAAGCCATGAAGCTGCTGCAGGAGGAGGCCGAGCTGCAGGAGATCGTCCAGTTGGTAGGTGTGGATGCCCTGTCTTATCCGGACCGTATGAAGCTGGAAGCATGCAAGTCCATCCGGGAGGATTATCTGCATCAGAATTCCTTCCACGAAGTGGATACTTATACTTCTCTAAACAAGCAGTATAAGCTGCTGAAGCTGATCATGGAATTTTACCGTCTGTCCATGGACGCCATCGGCAAGGGCGCCAGGTATGACGACTTGGTGGCGATGCCGGTGCGGGAATCTATCGGACGGTTTAAGTATGTGGAAGAAAAGGACGTGGACGTTTACTTCGAGACCATCGACAAGG
>CAUHLX010000232.1 GCA_959606705.1 uncultured Bacillota bacterium
GGAGAGGATCAGATCGCCGGTGTCCCGGTACCGCATCTGGTAGTAGTCGTACACTCTTTGTGCCACCGCCTGGGCGTTTCCAGGCCCCACCAGAGTGGCGTCCTCGATCCGGAGAATGTTGGCCTTTTCGTTGGCGGGGAGCTCGGGAGCGGTCGCGGCGTATACGGTTTTCACGTCGTTGTACGCGCGGCCTTTCAGGAGCACCGTGCCAGGTGTCACCACGGAGATCCGCGCGTAGTTCGAGTTGCTCTGGACAATGGTGGCTCCGGTCACACTCAGCGTGTGCATTGGCTCCCCGAACGTGATCTCATGCACACCTGCGGTCATCTGTGCGTTCTGGATTTCTCGCTCCTCCTGGATGGGTAGATAGCTGTGTGCCACCACCTCTACGCCCGTGACCAGTGAGAGCAGTTTCACTTTATGCCCGTCGAATTTGCCTGAGTAGGTGACCTGACCAGCCCCCGTCACTGGGATCGGGTATAGGCGCACCTGGTCCGTCCGCGAGCAGTCCACCACTGCTCCAATGGCCATGGCCACCTGCTGCAGTGCCTCTCTGTGCGTGCAGAGCGGGATCCATCCGGAGAGTTGCACCCCGCTCAGTGTCGGATCGACATCGAATTCCACTCGTGCGCTCGCGGAGATCTCGTCCAGGATCGTCTGAGCCGTCACACCGGAATAGATCCCACCCCGGAAGGACGTCTGATCCATGATCCCGATTGCGTCGATGCATTCCATCGTTGTGACGTTGTCCCCATCACTCTCCGGCTCGTCTAGGAAGAACGTCCCCATAGGAATCTTCTGTTCCTCCACATACTCGGTCACATCCACCTGCTGTTTTTTCTGCAGCATGGAATACACACCATTCATGTCCAGGATATCGAAGTCTTTCGTATATACCTGAAAGCTCAGCGTATTCACGGAGAGCGTTCCGGAGATCGGATCGACTTCTTCCAGGACCTTCGCGCTGATCACATCATTTTCTCCGAATACTTTCAGTGCGCCATATAGGATCTCCGTCAATTTCAGATATCTCCGCGGCCGATTGGTCCCTCGAAAGGTCAGCACCAGTTTCCGATAGTCCTGCAGCTGGTTCGAGGCGAAGAAATAGGCGGCATCCGGAGCAAAGTCCAGATCCGCCATCAGATTGCCAGCGCTGTCGTACCATCGTATGTTCATGTCGTCGCAGTAGTCTCCGGTGTATTCCTGGAATCGGAATGTCAGCCCCACGCTGCTGTGATTTTCCGCGAATTCAATCGTCAGCACCAACGGCTCAGCAAACCTTCCGTCAGCACCGCTCATGGAGCGCGACCACCATCCAAAGTTCTTCGTCTCCGGCTCATCCGGAAACAGCTTCATGGTCCCGTCCAGTACAAAGTGGTTCCACTCACAGGTGGCGTAGTTTTCGACCTGTAGATCCGGCACTTTCAGTTGGTTCAAGTTCACAAAGGTCTGCACATCCGTACAGGTTGGCGTCCCGTCGTCTTTTGCGGTCACGTCATACAAACCGAAGCTGATTTCTGCTTTTGTTCCCATATCCTCACTTCCTCCTCGACGGCGACTTCGCTATGAAGTTTGCCGTCAGATCGCGCCAGAAGGTTCGAGCCTGTTTCTGTTTCATCAGCTCGTCCGCCACATTCGAAAAATACGCCGTGAACGTAAAGTCTCCATCTTCATCCGGAACGGTCACTGTATGGAACTCAACCGGTTCCGTCAGTTTCTTCCACAGCTTTGCATATTCCACAGGGTTATTGGTGCTCCGACCGAATTTCAGTTGGTAGTTGAAGTAGACGCCGATCAACTCCCGATGCAGTTCTCCGTCTTCTGTCCGTTTAGCGTGCTTGTCCAAGAACTCCCCTTTTCTGGACAAGGAGAGAACTGGCACATCAAACGTAGTCCCATCAATCACAATCATATCGTCGCCCCCTTCACTAAGCTTTTTCCTCGTTGCCATTCGATCTTCTTTTGATTCCGATAGATTTCCCGCCCATCGAGGTAAACCGGCATTTCTACTGTCACAGTCTGGTTTGTCCCATGCTTCTCGAGGGCATCATCCAGCATTTCTCTGATCAGGCCTTCCGGCGCTTCCAGGTTGCGCCCGTTCTTCTGATCTCCAAGCGTTGCCAGGAATTCAGCGTTTGGCGGGATTACTGCGCCAGTGGCAAGCTTTGGTGGCAATAAAGGAATTGTGAAAAGCTGAACATCTCCACCCGGTACAATTTCTACGCCACCAATCCTTATGGGATCCCATTTAAAATGCATCTTTTCATTCAGCCATCCGATAAAACGATTTACGAGTGCAATCGCTCCCTCGATGCCATTTTTAAAGGTGGCCACCAACGCTTCTTTTATGTTTTTGTAATATCCCAACCAAGTCTCTAATTTAAATAAGGGAACCACATGGTCATTGATCCATTTGCTTCCACCCTCTGCGCTCCACCAACCTATAACTTCATTCCATTTCGAAACAATTGCAGCCTTTATGTTTGAATAAATACCTGTCCAATATTCTAAGGTGAAATATTTCATCACATAGTCACGAATCCATGCAACTACTCCATTGTCTCCCCACCATGTAACAAACTCATCCCATTTCTCAGTGAGCCCGTCCTTGATAGCAGAAACGATCTCTTTCCATTTTTCAATGGTGAAGTAGGATTCCACATCAGAAATGAAACCAGAGAAACTGTTTGCGATCCACGTGGTAATGTTAGACCACGCCAAAGTCAGGCCGTTCACAAGCCCCTCGATCAAATTCCCTCCCATATCTGCCATTACGGTAGATGGAGAATGGATTCCCAGAAAATCTTTGAATCCATCGATCAAGTTCCGGCCAAGTTCGACTGCTAGATCCCACAGGCTACCTATGCCGGAAAGAAGGCCATTGACAATTGCCTCGCCAGCGCCTTTCCAATCTCCTTCCGCAATTTTATTGCATGCATCAGCGATACTGTTTAATGCCTCAACGATCAGCCCTCCTGTCCATTGAGCGACTGGAACTAAAAAATTATCCCACATCCAACTCAATAGTGGCTTGGCTTTTTCAATTGCGATATTAACAAGATCAATCGCAGCTGTAAGCAGATCGAGGAACGCGGGCACCGCATCATTTAAGATCCAGGTTCCAATCGGCACAAGCACGTGTTCAAAGAACCAGAGCAGTCCTTCTCCCACCTTTTCAGCGAAGGGTTCCAGTACCTTCCACAGCCTCTGCAAGGCTCCCCTGATCTTCTCCCAGTCTACTTTCGCCAGTCCTTTTGTCAGTACATCCACAAGTCTTGGCAATGCTTTATTCATGGTCCACGTTCCGAGTGGTTTTAGAAAGTACTCAAAGAAATCGATCAAGCTGTTTCCAACAAAGGTTGCCACTTTAGAGAGCTGCGTCCAAAGACCGGCCAAACTCTCGTTCAGTTTCGGCCAATCGATATCCTGCACCATCTCACCTAATAGATCCAGAAATCGAGGGATTCCTTCTCCGAGCGCCCAATTGCCTACTGGTACTAAGAAGTTACGATAGAAATCCAAAAGTCCCGTTGCTACAAATGTTTTCAGCGGTTCTAAGGATTCCTTCAACCTCCCAAAAGCCTCTATCGTAGGTTCAGTCGCCTCTCGGAGCTCTCCCATCCATTCTTTCATCTTGTCCGCAATTGACATTGCTTCCGGAGAGATCGGAACTTCTTCAAACATATCTCCGGGGGCCGGCATACCTCCGGCGCTTCCGCTCCCGTCTCCGTTGGATTGATCGAGAACGTTCAGCTCATCGAAAGCAGCCAGCTGTTTCGAGGCTTCTTTCGCAGACTTTCCCGTCTTATCCAAGCTCTTTGCGTAATCCACAGAGGCCTTCTTTGCCTTGGTAAATGTTGTCGCTCCTCCAAACAGTCTTGCACTTACCATTCCGATCATGCCGAACAGATTCGCCAGTGCGTTTGTAATGTACATGATCACAGGAGTAAGCGCTTGAAGAATCGGCATCACGGCAGATGCGATGCTGTTTTTTAAATACAGAAAGTTTGTAGCCAGGTTCGATAGAACGGCATTGGCTTTCTCGCTTCCTTTCGCCATTTTTTGAATTCCGTCTGTGATAGCTTTCATCGCTCCGGCCACCACGGAGAAAAGTACCATGCTCAGAAGCATCCCCTTGATCATGCGCGCGGTATTTCCAGTTTGCTTTCCGGCAGTTTTAGCACTCTTGGCCGTCTCGGAAAACGCACTTTTTACTTTTCCTGCGATCCGTGAAAACAAAGAGTTTTCTTTCTTCGCCTCGCTCATACGTTTCTTATACTGGGCAAGCTTTGTATTCAGGTTGCCCAATCGCTTTTCCAACGACCTAAACTCCCTTGCAGCTTCTCCTGTCAGCCCGGTAGATTCCGCTTTCGCCTCCCTCAGCTTTGCCTGATAGGTGTCCAGCTTTCTGGCTGCCTGAGCAATCTGCCGGTCCAGTTCTTTTATCTCCGGATCCTGCTTCAAAGTTTTGTCTACAAATCCATCCGGAAGGTCCTTTTGCGTCAGCCCAGCAGGCACCGCCCTGGCGATCTTCGCCTGTGCCATCGCGTCTCTACGTGCTTCCAGCTCAGCGAGAGACTGCTTGGTTGCATCAACCTGTGTCTTCGCTTTCTGGAAGGCCTTGCTCATGGAGCCGCCGGAAGTCTCTGCCGCCTTTCGAATTCCCTCCATTCGCTTTTCCACCTCGGCAATCGCGGCCTCAGTGTCCTTTGCTTTCATCCGCGCGGATTCAAATGCCTTGTTGGATGATTGACCAATCCCAAACATTGCATCCGAAACTTTATTGATAGAGCCCTTGAGGCTTTGAAGGCCTTTCTCTATCGTTCTTTTTCCGGACTTAAATCCTTCTGTTACTATTTCGGTTACGATCTTAATACTACCATCAGCTGCCAACTGCTCACCTCCTTAATGGCATAATAAAAGACACGCCTTTCGACGCGTCTCTCTATTAAAAATCACCCTGCTATGTGT
>CAUHLX010000233.1 GCA_959606705.1 uncultured Bacillota bacterium
GAAGAGGTTTGTTTTAGGGGCTGCTGTTTCGGTGATTCTCACCGGTCTGCTGGTTTGGTGGGCCTACGTAGAGCGTGGGGGATGGGGAGTCGGGGGAGAGTGGCTGTTCCCGGTATTCATAACGGTATTAGCGGCGGCAGACTATGAAGATGGCCAAGAAAGAAGGTCCGACGGAGGATCGTCTGAGAAAGAGGCGGATGAAACCCAATTCCTTGAAGACAGCACCGAAGAGGAGGATTCGACCAATGAACATGACCTTTCACTTTGAATGTGCTTTTGATTGCGATGCGATATGAAACACTGAGCCAGCGAGGATCACTCCCCGCCGGCTATTTTTGTTTTTGGCGCTTGTTCCTCTCGATCGACCAGAAAGGTCTCCGCGGCCGGGATCGGCAGCTTGTTCAGAGATTTGAAAAAATCCAGCTGATCCGTTTCGATCGCCTCCGCCAGCAGCTTCGCAAAACGCTCTTCGACGGGAGAAAGTCTGTTTCTGCGCATATTGTTTCCCTCCTATGTTGAATAGTAGTCAACCCTTCGGTCCATATTCTACACTACAATAAAGCAGTGGTAAATACTATTCAACATTGGGAGAGAAAAATGTTTAAAGTGAAAGCTGCGGATGGGCGCAATAACATTAGTGGTGAAATGATCAGGAGGCTTCGATTGGAGCGGGAGCCGCCACTGTCCCAGCGTGGCCTGGCCAGATTGTTGCAGACGGCGGGATGCGATCTGGATCATTATGCCATTCGCAGAATTGAAAACGGAGAGCGATTTGTGACCGATATCGAGATTATCGCGATCGCGGATGTTTTCGGTATCGGTACTGACGATCTGCTGGGGCGGAAAACGCGGAGGTAGTCGAAACCTGTCGAACGTTTTTCCGACACGATATTTGAAGTACGGAGAAGATTTATGGGAAAAGCGAGAAGAAAGAGAAGCGAGGCCGAAAAGGAATTCGAGAAGCTGCTGAGAAAAGCCATGGACGAATCGGATGAAGGGCCGGACGTTTTGAATCGGACTGAAACGATGACTCCTCCGAACCTCGAACGGTTTATCCAAAGAAAGCCGGAGCGGTGGTGGCGGAGATGGATCAAAGGTCTCAGGCTGAAACAATAGAAGCGGTCTGGACCGGCTATGGATCGGCCGCCGCCGTCTTCTTGTTAGGTGAGGGAGGAAAGCAGATAGCTTGGTGTGGTATAGGGGTTGGGCTTTTTTTCAAGCCGGATTTCACCCGTGGGATCGAGCTCATTGGCCAGCAGCCGAAGTGCGATCCGTTTACGGGAAGCGATCGTATTGTAGTTTTCGCCGGTGGCGAGTGCGATCTCCCGAAGATTCATATCATAATAGTAAAAGAGCAAAAGGACTTGAACGTACTTAAACTCCATGCGGTTAATGATCCCTCGGATGATGGCCGCGTTGTCATTTTCTATGATTACCCTTAAAACGATATCATCCTGTTCGTCACTCTCATAGTCCAGGGTCACATCGGCCAGGCGCTGCTCCTTTCGATATTGATCGAAAAAGAGGTTCTTTCCCATTTTAAACAAATAAGCCTTGATGTTTCTCTTTCCGATTATGGTTTCAATTTGAGCCCAAGCCTTTAACATTGTTTCCTGTGAAATGTCGTCGGCCTGATTCTTGTCATGGGTCAGCAGGATCAGATAGTTGAACACGGCGTTGTAATGGTTGAAAATATGATTTTCGTAAAAACGTTCTAAGCTGTTCGTAAATTTCAAAATATCACCTCTAGAAAATTATACCAAGAAATCGGAAAAAAATCATCACAACTTTTCCATTCTTATTCGTCTATATATAGAAAGGAGGAATTCCCGTATCACAATGGTTATCGAAATGGTTTGAGTTTAACTGCTGAAAAGAGGTGCGCAATGGATCCGGTTTAGCTGCGGCAACAGACTTAGTAAGGAAAGAAAAGAAACGGATGATGTTTCTTTGGAATGATTTTTAGCAAGAAGGTGATGATATGGGGCTGAAAGGTAGATTTATAATCGCAAATTATGCGGAAGACGTACCAGGAATCGAAGCCATCATGCTGATGAACATCATCAAGAAATTAGATGGAAACGCAAAACTGATTCGAGTGATCATACAGTTTTTGCAATTATGAAGCAAAGCTGCCCGGGAGTTTTTTCTCCCGGGCTTTCTTGTTCTCAAAAATATTCGGCGTACCGAACATCGGTGTTCCACGGCCTTTGCTGTCACAATCCTGGGTATCCGCATAGATTACTTTTTCCGAATAAGTACCGTCGGGACCGACGACTGTTACGTCTTCCCCGTTGGCGCACTGAATGAAACTGGCGCCTGAAATCGTAGTGTTGATGTTCAGTTTCAGATTGCAGGGATCATCCACATTCTGGGGATTAAACGCCCGTCTGCACCGAATATCCACCACTCTTTTTACTCTGTGTCCTCTGGGAATCGCCGGGCTGAACGTCTGATTGGAGACGGTCTTTAAACCCTGGAGATTGAAGAGAACGGCGTCGAACACTTTCTGGACATAAATTGGTTCCGAAACAACATTGTCTAAATTGCCGTCGAACTCACACATGTCGTGCGCGTTGCAGCAATTTTGAAAGAGGTCCGGCGAAGTGCGATTGCCACCGAAACAACTCATATAGTTACCTCCTTTACCGGTCAATAAAATTGTTTTCTACGCCAGTATATTCAAGGTGAATTCGATGTGTTACAATAGCCTTGCAAGTTATTTGGCGCGATTGCCCGCTGGGAGGCAAGGCGCGTGCCGCGGCGGTTTTACCGAAATAATTACATCTATTAAATGGAGGAGAGCAAAAATGGGAGCGTTTATCATCGAGGAGCCCTTCTGGGAGATCTTTCCCGAAGCAAGAATCGGAATCGTGATTGCCAGGGGGATCGACAACCGGTGCCGAGAGGGACTTGGTCCGGATAAACTGCTGGCCGAGGCGAACAGCACGGCGAAGCAGTATCTTCGGGAGGAGGTCTTTTCGGACAACCCCGCGATAGCGGTCTGGAGAGAGGCGTTTCGGAAATTCAAAACGAAGAAGGGTGCTCGATGTTCCATCGAGGCTATGCTGAAACGGATTCAAAACGACGGAGAGATCGGGAGCATCAATCCGTTGGTGGATTTATACAATGCGATTTCCCTGGCCTATGGGCTGCCGTGCGGCGGTGAAGATGCGGATCAATTCCGGGGAACGCTGCGCCTGACCTTGGCCGAGGGCGGGGAGGCTTTTCGTCCGCTGGGAAGCGAAACGGACGAGCCGCCGTATCCGGGGGAGGTGGTTTACAAGGACGAGGCCGGCGCGGTGTGTCGGTGCTGGAACTGGCGGGAAGCACAGCGAACCATGCTCACGGAAGAGACGGTGAACGCGTTTTTGTGCATCGAAAGTGTGGACCCCGGCAGAGACGGGGAATTCGGGGAAGCGGTCCGCAGACTGTCGGCACTCACCGCGGAGCTCCTGGGCGGCTCCACCGAGCTGTACTTTCTCACCCGGGAACAGCGGCAGATCGTGTTTTAACCCGGCCGGCCGGCAAGGACGGTGGCTTGAATACAAAGGGCTTTTCGGAAAAATTATCCGAAAGGCCCTTGATTTTTACCGATGATTGTTTTACTATAGTGTTAGCACTCTTGTTTGGTGAGTGCTAATGACAAGGGCTTAAATAATGACATAGTTTTAAATACGATTAAAATAAGAAGGAAGAGGGGAATGACATGGCTAAAAAACAATTTAAGGCGGAGTCCAAACGTCTGCTGGATCTGATGATCCATTCGATTTACACACACAAGGAGATCTTCCTCCGGGAGTTGATTTCCAATGCCAGCGACGCCATCGACAAACTGTATTACCAGATGCTGTCGGAAAACAGCACCGGACTTTCGCGGGACGATTTTGAAATTTGGCTCGAGGTGGACAAGGACGCCGGTACGCTTACGATCCGCGACAACGGCGCGGGGATGACCAAGGAGGAGCTGGAAAACAATCTGGGGACCATCGCCAAGAGCGGTTCTCTGGCGTTTAAACAGGAAAACGCGGATGCCAAGGATGAGGTGGACATCATCGGACAATTCGGCGTAGGGTTCTACTCTGCGTTCATGGTTGCCGACGTGGTGACGGTAAACTCCAAGGCTTACGGAAGCGATCAAGCTTATTGCTGGGAGTCCAAAGGAGCGGACGGCTACACGGTGACCGAATGCGAGAAGGATTCCTGCGGCTCGGAGATCATCCTGAAGCTGAAAAAGGATACGGAGGACGAGCATTACGAAGAATTCCTGGAGGAATATCGGATTCGCGGCTTGATTAAAAAGTATTCGGATTACATTCGTTACCCCATTAAAATGAACGTGACGAAGAGCCGCCCCAAGGACAAACCCGAGGACGCTCCCGAGGATGCCCCCACGGAGTATGAGGAGTTTATCGAAACCGAAACCTTAAACAGCATGGTTCCCCTGTGGAAACGCAGCAAGAGCGAGTTGACCGCGGAGGATTACAACAACTTCTATAAGGATAAATTCTTTGATTACATGGACCCGGTAAAGGTGATCCACACCAATGTGGAAGGCGTGGTCTCCTACAACGCGCTGCTGTTCATTCCCGGGAAAGCACCGTTCAACTATTACACCAGAGATTATGAGAAGGGGCTGCAGCTCTATTCCAGCGGCGTGATGATCATGGATAAATGTGCGGATCTGCTGCCGGATTATTTCAGCTTCGTAAAGGGCTTGGTGGATTCGCAGGATCTCTCCCTGAATATTTCCCGTGAAATGCTCCAGCACGACCGCCAGCTGAAAGCCATCGAATCCCGGCTGGAAAAGAAGATCAAGAGCGAGCTGCTGGAAATGCAGGAGAAGGAACGGGACAAATACGACGAGTTCTTTAAGAACTTCGGCCTTCAGTTGAAATACGGCGTTTACGAGGGCTACGGAATGCATAAGGAGCTTCTGCAGGATCTTCTGATGTTCTACT
>CAUHLX010000234.1 GCA_959606705.1 uncultured Bacillota bacterium
CGATATCGCCGCCATGTCCGCGATAGAGACGTACCTCCGCCGCGGTCTCGTAACGAGGGCCTTCGGTACAGACGTACAGAGCCCGGCCTCTCACCGTGATTCCATAACTGAAAGCCGACGAAAGAAATTGATTGATCAGTCGATCGCAGAAGGGCTTGGCCATCAGCGCATGAGCAATATGCCCGTCTTCGCCGTCAAAAAAGGTACAGGGACGGCTCTTGGTAAAATCCAGGAAGTCATCGATGATGACCACTTCCCCCACCGGATAGCGCAGATTCATGGAGCCCACGGCGCAGGCCGCATAGATTTCGTCCACCTCCATCGCTTTCAGTGCCGCGATATTCGCCCGGTAGTTGACCAGATGCGCCGGAATGCTGTGATCCTTCCCATGACGCGGAAGAAAGACGATCTCTCCTCGTTCTTCCTTCATCACATAAAGCTGGACGGTACCGTACCTCGTTTCCACTTCTTCCGTTCGGATCGTTACGGCTTCCGATTCACTTTTTAAATCTCCCCAACCAGTTCCTCCAATTATTGCCTTTCTCATGTCATCACCTTCCTCAGTTTAGGGCTTTGTTCTAATACCATTATACTCTTTTTTCAGAAAGAATCCACAATCTTCTGACATTATTCTCATTCCCTTTACATCTTTGTGATTTACTTGCATGCGCAAGGAAAATAAGATAAAATAAATTGTTCTGACTCCGTCAGACCGAAAGGAAAAGGAAAAAATATATGGAAAATTTGAGATTTGAAGAATTAAACCTGTCTCCCGAAGTGCAGAAAGCATTGAAAGGGATGGGTTTTGAAGAAGCTACTCCCATCCAGTCCCAATCGATCCCTCTGATTTTCGAGGGCTCCGACATCATCGGACAGGCGCGGACCGGAACCGGAAAAACCTGTGCTTTCGGAATTCCCGCCATCGAAATGCTGGATCTCAACGCCGCCGGTGTTCAAGTTTTGGCCCTCTGCCCTACCAGAGAATTGGCGGTTCAGATGTCCGAAGAGTTGAAAAATGTGGCAAAGTATAAAAAGAACGTTCGTGTGCTGCCGATTTACGGCGGACAGTCCATCGATCGTCAGATCCTGGCGCTGAAAAAAAAGCCCCAGATCATCGTCGGTACTCCGGGCCGAATCATGGACCACATGCGCCGTCACACGCTGAAATTTGAAAACCTGAAAATGGTCATACTCGATGAAGCGGATGAAATGCTGAACATGGGGTTCCGCGAGGATATCGACACCATACTGCAGGGGATTCCCGAAGAGCGTCAGACGCTGCTGTTTTCCGCCACCATGCCTCAGGAAATTCTGGAGATTGCCAGCCTGTATCAGAAGGATGCTCAGCTGGTAAAGGCGATCCACAAGGAGCTGACCGTTCCCAGCATTGAACAGTACTATCTGGAGGTCCGCGAGTCTTCCAAAGTGGAGCTCCTTTGCCGTCTCATCGATGCCAACAACATCGATCTCTCCATCGTGTTCTGCAATACGAAAAAACGGGTGGACGAGGTGACCGACGCCCTGCAGACCCGCGGTTATTCGGCGGACGCCCTTCACGGCGACATGAAACAGATGGAACGGGATCGGGTCATGAACAAATTCAGGAAAGGGATGATCGATATTCTGGTCGCAACCGACGTAGCTGCCAGAGGAATCGACGTAAATGATATCGATGCTGTATTTAATTATGATATGCCAAGCGATGAGGAATACTACGTTCATCGAATCGGAAGAACCGGCCGAGCCGGAAAATCCGGAGTCTCTTATTCTTTCGTCTTCGGGAGGGACATATATAAATTAAAGGATATCGAGCGCTATATCAAGTGTAAGATTCTTCCTATGAAGCCCCCTACCATCACCGATGTGGAAGAGGTTCGGCTGTCCGCGGCCGCATCCAAGGTCGTCGACGCGCTGCGGGATGAAAGCACTTGGGCGCGCTATCGCAGCACCATCGAAGCGATTCTGGAGCAGTCGGAGCAGATGGAGGAATCGGAAACGAGAGATGAACTGGAAGGACGCACCACCATCGACGTAGCCGCAGCGCTGTTTCACATGGCCTTTGAGGAATTGGACGCCAGAAACTACCAATATTCCGATCTGGACGACGAACGTCTGAGGTACAGCCAGGATCGGATGACCCGACTGTTTATCAACATCGGAGCCAACGACCGGATTCAACCCAAAAATCTGGTTCAGGGCATCGCATCCACCTCCGGGATCGCCGGCAAGCTGATCGGCGCCATCGATATTCACAAGAACTTTACCATCGTGGAGGTTCCCGGGGAGCTGGCCGAAGACGTGATTCTGGCCATGAAGAACTTCACCTTCCACGGACGCCGAGTCAACGTAGAACGGGCCGGCGGCGGCGGACGCGGGAAATCCGGCTCCGGCGGTGATCGCAGAGGCGGACGGGGCGGTTACGACCGCAAATCCGGCGGTGACCGTCGAAAGGGAGGCGCAGACTATCGCGGATCGAAATCGGGAAACGGCGGTTCCAGAAGATATAAGTAAAGTGAAAATTAACGGAACATGGACGGGAGAAGCTCCAAATACCCCCCGTCCATTTTTATATCCTTTTTTACATCGCTTCCGTCTGTTCCGTTTCAAAAGGCGCTGCCTGCCGCTTCATCTCTCCCCAGAGCACCAGCAGCCAAATCGTGATGGCCAAGCTCAAGAAAATGCCAACGGCGTCCGCCGGCACAGCGTACCACACGGAGCCAATGACCAGCACCAGCATCGCCACTGTTTGAAATACGAGAAAGGCAGTGGTCTTCCCCTCATACCGGACCGCTAATTCCACGTTTCCCAAAGCCTCCAGCAACGACGCGGAGCCCTCCAGCAGCAGACAGCCCAGGATCAGCTGAACCGCGCCGGACAATACCGACAATCCCAGATTCAGCAGCTCTATGATCGGCCCGCTTCCGGAGGCGAAGAACAGAGATAAGACGCCGGACAGAAATGACAGCCCCGCCAGCAGGCCACAGCAGGTCTCCGCCTGGCGAAAGAGGGAAACGCTCCTGGTATCCGGAAAGCCTTCCGCGCCCGCGGCAATCTGGCGAATTCCCGACAGCGCAATGAGATAGCCCACAAAGACCGGTAAAATGGGAATCCCGAACAAATTGATCCGAAAACTCACGGCGAAATAGCCCCAAAATAGGAATCGATATCCACGGAACACGCTACTTCACCCCACTTTCTTTCAAATACCGCCACAGGTCGCCAAAATCCGCATCCAAGTCATACCCATAAGAAATCCGCACCGGAAGAAATCCTTTCGTACCATCCTCACAGGTATAATTCAAGTTGATATCAAACAAAAATCGAGTCAGCTTCGCGGTCGGGTCGTCAGGCGGAGGAAAATCCAGGTCAAATCTTAAGCTGTTCGCAGGCGCCACATAGCAGCCCACCATTTGATCAAGGGGAGCTCCGTTTATCTCGAGGCGGAATAAGCCCTTCGCCGCCTCTTCAAACCTCGATTCGATTCCGGAAAAGGTGACCCCTTTCACTAAACGATACTCGTCGAAGCTGGTTCCGTCGGAGGACGAGCCTCCGCTGGCGCTGACAAAAACGCCGTTTTCATGAGAATCCGCTGGCCGGGGCTTGAGTACGATGGTCCCCAGCTCCGCCTCGACCGTCTGTTCCGGTTCCCCTTCCAATCCGATGGAAGCACGGGTCAAAACGATTTCCTCCGGAGCCTGTCCTTTCGGCCAATCGGGTACGATGGAACAGTACACCGTACGAATCCGGTATCGCCCCGCCACCTCTCCCGGAACCGTCTCTCCTTGGCTGTCGGCGGTCATAAAACGCCACCCGTCCCTGCTGGAATAATCAGCGATGTAGGACTGCATGGGAAGCTCCGAGTCAAATTCAATCCAGCTCAAGCTTCTGGTATCCCATACGTCCGATACATAGCGAATGGGAAATTCGATTCTCGGTTCTCCTTCGCCATCGTTCCATTCGTATTCACAGTAATTGGGTAAAAAGACCGGCTGGGGCAAACGGACGACTTGCAGAAACACACAGACCAAGACCATCGCTCCTCCCAAAAGGATCAATGCCGCCGCCAAAACCCTTCGATTTCGGTTTCGTCTTCTGATGATTTCTTTCCTGAGAGCGTCCATTCCCATTTCCTTTCCGTCTAAGCCGCCGCCTTTTCCGTCTTCCTTAAATCATATGGCCGGCCATCTTGATCACAAACGCGCCGCCGATGATCACCACGATCAATCCCACCAAAAATAATCCGTATTTTAAGCCTTTCGAAGGATCGGTCAGTCCGGCTTCCCCGCAGCTTTCGCTTTCACAGCCGCCGCAGCCCTCGTTTTCTCCTTCGCCTCCTTCGGACATCAATTCCCGCATTTTATCTCGCACGATTTCCTGCTGGTCCCGACAGTCGGTGCCGCAAAAAGGGCAAGCCTCCGTTCCTTTGGGTACGTCTCCTCCGCAAGTTTTGCATATCATAATACATCTTCCTCTCTTCCTCTTCGTTCGTTCTAATCGATTAAAACCAGACCAAAATGATTGTGCTCCTGATCCGGCTCCGTAAGCACCTGAATTTCAAAGCCGTGTGCCCTGGCGGTGGCAAACACGTCGATCCCGCAAGCCTCCATGGCCGGAATGGCTTTTTCCGGAAACACGCAGTGATCCGGATGACAGCTCTTGCAGATCAGACAGGGGCCGCTTCCAAAAGCCAGCGCCTTGTAATATCCGTCCAAAAACGCCTGCCGGGCCGTTCTTCCCGCCATCTCCGTGGCATTCAGCTGGTGCGTCATAAATAAAATACCCTCTTTATAATGATCTAAAATCTCCCGAGTTCGTTTATCATCGGGGGTTCGCGGCGGGCAGCACCAGCTCTTTCCATACTGCCCACAACCAAACTGACAGCGAAATGCGGTCCAGGGCGCGGTCTTCACCTCTCCGGGATTCACCACACGAACCTGCACCGCACCCAAGTCC
>CAUHLX010000235.1 GCA_959606705.1 uncultured Bacillota bacterium
TCCGATGAAACCCTGCGAAGAACTCTGGAACGGGCCAGTCAGCCTTGGAGTGTCTCCACGGTGGCGCAGGCGGCCGGACTGGCGGCGCTTTCCGACCGGGAGTACCGGGAACGAACCCGAATTTTAATTCGGCAGGAACGGTCCTTTCTAAAAAAAGAACTGGAGCGGTTTCAAGGGTTTTCCCAGCTTACCGTCACCGGTTCTCAGGCCAATTACCTGTTCTTCCGCGCACCGGGGTTCCCGGATTTAAAGGAACGTCTGGTGGAGCGAGGCGTTCTCATTCGGAGCTGTGGAAATTACCGGGGACTGGATCGGGAGGATTACCGAATCGCGGTAAAGAAGCGGGAGGACAATCGGATTCTGCTGCGGGAGCTGGAAGCGGTATTGAGGGAAGGTCCCCTCGGTGACCAGGAAGGAAAGGGGTTTTAAGGTATGAGTACGGATACGGAAAAGAAAAAGAAAAAGGCCAGGGCCATCATGGTACAGGGCACCACATCCAACGCGGGGAAAAGTTTCTTGGCCGCCGCGCTCTGCAGGATATTCAAACAGGACGGATATCGGGTGGCTCCTTTCAAATCGCAGAATATGGCGCTGAATTCTTATATTACGAAAGAGGGACTGGAAATGGGGCGGGCGCAGGTCATGCAGGCGGAAGCGGCGGGGATCGAGCCTAGCGTGCGGATGAATCCCATCCTGCTGAAGCCCACCAACGACGTGGGCTCTCAGATCATCGTCAACGGCGAAGTCCTGGGCAATATGAGCGCCGCGGAATATTACAAGATGAAGAGCGGACTGGTTCCTAAAATTATGGAAGCCTACGATTCTCTGGCGGAGGAATTCGACATTTTGGTGCTGGAAGGCGCGGGAAGCCCCGCGGAAATCAACTTGAAGAGCGAAGGAGATTTCGTGAACATGGGTATGGCGAAGCTGGCCGACGCGCCTGTTCTCCTGGCCGGAGACATCGATCGGGGCGGAGTGTTCGCTCATCTGGCGGGAACCCTGATGCTGCTGGAGGAAGACGAACGGGCCCTGGTCAAGGGACTGGTGATCAACAAGTTTCGAGGGGATTTGGAAATTCTGAAACCAGGGTTGACCATGATCGAGGAGCTCACCAAAGTGCCGGTGGCCGGAGTGATCCCCTATATGAATTTGGATCTGGACGATGAAGACAGCCTGACGGAACGGTTTGATCGAAAAGGGGGTGCCGGACTGGTGGATATCGCGGTGATCCGCCTGCCCCGCATCTCCAATTTTACGGATTTCAACTCTCTGGAATGTGTGCCCGGCGTGGACCTGCGGTATGTGAAAACAGCTGGCGAGCTGAAACATCCGGATCTGGTGATTCTTCCGGGAACGAAAAATACCATGGAGGATCTTCTTTGGATGCGGCAGAATGGCATGGAGGCCGCGGTTCTGAAGCTGGCGGCCCAGGGCTGTCCGGTGATCGGGATCTGCGGAGGCTATCAGATGCTGGGAGAACACCTCTCCGATCCCCACGGGGTGGAGCACGGCGGCGTTCTGAAGGGGATGGGACTTTTACCCATTGAAACGGAATTTGCGCCGGAAAAGACCAGGACCAGAGTCAGCGGCCATCTGAACCAGGTTTCCGGTCTGTTGGAACAGGCTTCCGGTGTTCCGTTTGAAGGCTATGAAATCCACATGGGGAAAACGATCCTCCGCGGCGGACGGCCCCTGACACAAATCGAAGTGCTGGCGGAGAAGGAAACCGCTCAGCCGGACGGCTGTCAGGAAGGGAATATCTACGGAACCTATGTTCACGGCTTCTTCGATCGGGAAGAAGTGGCCAAAGCCCTAGTCAGCGCGCTGCTGAAGCAAAAAGGACTTTCCGCCCAGGCTGTGGAGGCGATGGACATGAAGGCTTACAAAGAAGAACAGTATGATCTGCTGGCCAAAGGGGTTCGTGAAAGTCTGAACATGGATCTGATTTACCGGATGCTGGAAGAAGGCATCGACAGCGAGAGATAGGAGAAGGGATAGAATATGAGCGAACTGCATGAAAAGATCCGGCTGCAGCAGGTACTGCCCGGCGACATTGAAAAAAGAAGCTTTGAAATCATCACGGAAGAGCTTGGTGAACATAATATCGATCCGGTTAATGAATTAGTGGTCAAGCGTGTCATTCACACCACCGCGGATTTCGATTATGCGGAAAACCTGATCTTTTCCAAGGACGCGGTCGCTTTGGCGTTAAAGGCTTTGGCAGAGGGTACGGATGTGGTGACCGATACCAGGATGGCCTGGTCCGGTATCAGCAAGCTAAATCTGGAAAAGCTGGGAGGAACGGCTCACTGCTTTATTTCCGATCCGGACGTGGCTCAAAAAGCCAAGGAGAACGGTACCACAAGGGCCACCGCCAGCATGGAGAAGGCCGCGGCCATGAACAAGCCGCTGATCTTCGCCATCGGCAATGCTCCTACGGCGCTGGTGCGTTTATACGAGATGATCAAAAATGGTCAGATGGTCAAACCGGCTCTGATCATCGGCGTTCCGGTGGGATTTGTCAACGTGGTGGAAGCCAAGGAGCTGATACTTTCTACGGAGGTCCCCCATATCGTAGCCCGCGGCAGGAAAGGGGGCAGCAACGTGGCGGCGGCCATCGTCAATGCCCTGCTCTATCAGCTGCACCGGGAATAGCGCAGTCCCAAGGCAGTTGATAAAAGAAAGATTTTCAGCAATAAGACCTGGTGCCGAACACGTTATATATTCCATTTAGAGGCTGATGGAGGATCGCGCGAGGATGGCGGGAACAACACAATCCATCAAAGTCTAAATTGACAATAGGTGCAGGTGAACGGCCGCCAGTCTGATGTTGTCCTGCGGTGAATGTCGAACGGAGACAATTTCTAAAGAAAGCGTTGTATTTTATTCACGAACCGAAACATTTTATAAAAGAAGCGTATTGATTTATAATGGAAGCGAGGGCTTTTATAAAACAACTGTAGTTTTTTTATAAATCAAATCTGTTCAAGACGAGGTTTTCAACAAAAACCTTTCCATTTTATAAACACTGTGAATACTTTTATAAATTAAATAAGAGGTTTTATAAAAGTTAGCTGCTTTTTTATAAAAGCGACAGCCCCGGCAAGATGGGACTTCCCATTCTGCCGGGGCTGTTCAATGCGTAATTCAAGCCATATACAACTGATACACACGATAGAGAAGCAGGATGCTCTGCTCTACGGTGCAGGAGTTCTTGGGGGACAAAGTGGTGGCAGAGGTTCCCGCCATAATGCCGTTGGCGGCCAGAACGCCTACACCATCCACGGCCCAAGCGGATACCTGACCCTTGTCGGTGAACTTCTCAATATCTCCCGCAATGGGAGCGACATTCTTATTGTCCTTATCGTTCAGATACGCAATGGCGCGGGCAATCATGGTAGCAATCTGCTCTCGATTGGTGGTTTGTGCAGGGGCAAACTTACCGTCTCCCACGCCCGTTACTACGCCGATTGTGGCCGCCTGCCGAACGGCTTCATTGTCGCAGTCGGAAAAATGAAGTTTTTCCACTTCCGCCATATCAAATAAATCGCCGCCGTAGATGACGTTCGCCGCATGGGCTACCAGCTCCGCAAACTGCTCCCGAGTGATGGCATCCTGAAGACCGGGATTGCCCGTCAGAGAGGGGACAAGACCAACCTCGTCCGCCGCTTTCAGTTCCTCCACCGCCCAATCGCTGGCGCCCACATCCACGCCAACCTTGTCCATATCCACCGGGTGGCTCTCCCAAGCAAAGGCCGCGGATGTCAGAATCGTCGCGGATAAGACGCCGGAAAGCACCATCGCTAAAAACCTTTTCATTTTTATTTCCTCCTGTTACAATCAGTTTACGGTTGAAGGCACGGCAACCAACCGTGTCTTTCATCGTCTTGTTACTTGCAAATATCATGCGACAGCGCGGGGGCTAGATACGGCTTATCATGCCGCCCAATACCTGTATACTGCTTGAGCCAGTCATCGCCGGGCTGTCCGTTGCAGATGACCACATAGGCGTTGGCGTTACTGGCAGCGTCTTGCGAGACATGGTTATCTATATTTTTCTCATAGATGACGGCGTCACGGTATGCGTCGCGGTCCGCGTCGCTTTCGAAGGTACTGATGTCCGCGTTGAGATAGGCGCCCCAGCCTTTGCCGAGAGCGACCATGTATTGGTCGATTCCCAAACCGACAAGTCCTTCCACCACAACATGGTACTCCTTGTGCTCCTTCGGTGCTAAAGAATAGTCTACAAAATAAACCGTAGCCATATCAGAGGCCATTACCAAAGCCACCGTGCCGCTGTCGTAACCGTCAGTGGGGTTGGTAATGGTGAGTGTAAAATCGTCAAAATCCATCTCTGCCACAGTGGCGTTGGTCAGCTCGGCGGTGGACTGGTAGCGAGAGGTCGCTGTTTGCGCAAGGCCCAAATCGGCTGCGGAAACCACGACGCCGATCCAATCATTGTAAGAGCCGGCTTTCTCCATTGGAACTACCGCTGCATCACAGGTGCGCGGCACGTCAAACAAGCCGGTCAAGCCGATGTCTGAAATGGTAGCCAAAGTAGTATAGGGACTGGAGTAATCGGTGGTGAAATCGGTGAGCTGAAGCTCTTGGAACACTGGCTCATTAATTCGATTAAACCAAATATCCGTACTCATGATATTGTCGCGGTATGTCCACTCGCTTACAATATTTCCTTGTGCGTCAATTTTAGCGACGGAACCCCGCACCGGGTTGTCAAAGCTCTTATAGCCATCCTCTCCGCGGAGCACATAGGCATATCCATTTTTAAACCGGCTGGCCAAATACCCTTGAGAATTGCAGTCCGGGATGACGCTGTACTGGCAGGGGATGACCTCCTCTCCGGCGGTATTCACATATCCTAATTTAAAACGCTGGTCCACCGGCTCGGTAGGGGCGTTGTTGTCCAGTTTGATGACTGCCGCCAA
>CAUHLX010000236.1 GCA_959606705.1 uncultured Bacillota bacterium
CACCTCGCAATCCATGATCTCCCCGATCACCTGATAGAATAGCCCTTTGACCGCTTCCATCTCCACATCGATGTTGCCGGTTCCCAGATCCATTCCCTTTACATCCACGCTCTGGATAATCTGGCCGTCCGCCAGGGATTCCACAGTGTCCTTGATATCCCGCAGATTGTCAAAGGTTTTGCTCCATTCTCTGATGTTGTTGATCAGGGTCGCTTTGATACAATGATCACTGCCCAGTCCCTCGATGAAGCCGGGCAGATGGAAGCTGATCTGAGACGCCGGGAATTCATACAGCGTATCGCTGAGAATGTGGTTCAGCTGAGACGTGGTGAGTTTGGCGCAGTTGGCGGCGATTACGGGAACGCCGTATTTTTCCTGCAAGTCACAGCGCAGCTCACTTGCGCTTTCCGTTTCCGGCTCCGTGCAATTGAGAACGATCACAAAGGGTTTGTTCAATTCCTTTAATTCCTTGACTACCCGTTCCTCCGCCGGAACATAGCTCTCCCGTTCGATGTCTCCGATGGAACCGTCGGTGGTAACCACGATCCCCATGGTCGAATGATCGGTAATGACCTTTCTGGTGCCGATTTCCGCCGCTTCCACGAAGGGAATCTGACGTTCGCTCCAAGGGGTGCTCACCATGCGAGCCTTGCCCTCCTCCGTGTGACCCAACGCACTGTTTACCAAATAGCCCACACAGTCCACCATGCGCACCTTAAAATTGATGTTTCCCGGAATCTCCAGGGAAACCGCCTCCGCCGGTACAAACTTCGGCTCCGTCGTCATAATTGTTTTTCCGCTGCCGCTCTGCGGCAGTTCATCCTGAATGCGTTCCTTTACGTAGGCATTGGTCACGTTGGGAATCACCATCAGGTCCATGAACCGTTTGATAAAGGTGGACTTTCCCGTACGAACGGGTCCTACCACACCGATATAGATGTCTCCCTGCGTCCGTTCCGCAATGCTTTCATATATATTCAGGTTCTCCAAGCTCTACCCCTCCTCCAAATTTGGTGCCGTCTGTCGAAATCCCCGAAATCAAGAGCTGTTCCGTTGATGTCTGTACAATATATTAAAAGGAGGACTGCTTTATTCATAAGAAAATCTGCTATAATGAAAAAAAGGAGATTTCATCATGAACGAACCCTATTACACCATCGGAGAATATTTAAAGGAACGTTTCGGCCGCAAGGTGATGAAGCTGTCGTTGGACGCCGGCTTCACCTGTCCCAATCGAGACGGAAGCAAGGGACTTGGCGGCTGCACCTTCTGCTCGGAAGCCGGTTCCGGAGACTTTGCCAGCTCGGGAGAAATTACCGCGGCGATGGAGGAACAGGTTCTGCGTCTCTCCCGAAAATGGCCCAATGGCCAATACATCGCGTACTTTCAAGCTCACACCAATACCTACGCACCGGTTCCGGTACTCAGAGAGCTGTTCGAAACCGCTCTGAGCTTTCCCGGGGTGGTGGGACTGGCCATCGCCACTCGTCCCGACTGTCTCCCTCACGAGGTGCTGGCCCTTCTATCCGAGCTGAATCAAAAAACCTTTCTCTGGGTGGAACTGGGACTGCAGACCGCCCATGAAAAAACAGCGGTCCTCATCAACCGCTGTTATCCCCTTTCCGTATTTGAAGAGAGCTTTTTCCGTCTTTCCCGAGCGGGCATTCCTTCGGTGATTCACCTGATGCTGGGACTTCCGGGAGAGACGCGGGACGATATGCTTTCCACCGTTCGCTATGTGGCCGCAAAGCATCCTTTTGGCGTCAAATTCCACCTGCTCCACCTGCTTTCCGGGACCAAGCTGGCGGCGGATCTCACTGCCGAGGCCGTCGGTGCCGGCGTGGACCTTCAGACGCTTTTCCCTACCCGGGACGAGTATATCCGCCTGATCGCCGATGCTCTGGAGCTGCTCCCCTCCGATCTCACCATTCACCGTCTCACCGGAGACGGCCCCCGGCGTCTGCTTCTGGCACCCCTGTGGAGTACGGACAAACGAGCGGTGCTGAATGGCATTCGTCAGGAAATGAAGCGGAGGAACACGGTCCAGGGACACAAATTCTATTGGTCCTCGGAGACCCTTCCGTCATTATAGTGCTTGCGGCACAGAGACACGTACAGGTCATTGCCGCCGATCACGATCTGTTCCCCGGTCTTTACGAACTTGCCGTCCACTACGCGGGCGACCATGGTCGCCTTTCGCCCGCACCAGCAGATGGTTTTGATCTCCTCGATCTTATCCGCGTACACCAGCATATAATAGGAGCCCTCGAACAGCTCGTTTTTAAAGTCATTTTTCAAACCGTAGGCCAGGACCGGCACGTCGAAGCTATCCACGATTTCCACCAGCTCCTGCACGTGATGCTTTTTTAAAAACTGGCATTCATCCACTAAAACGCAATCCACCTTCCGTTTTCGCTCCTCTTCCACAAAGAGCTTGAGGATGTTGCTGTCCTCGCTGATCAGCACGGCATCCCTGCTCACACCCAGCCGGGATGTCACCTGTCCCTTTTCATAGCGGTCGTCTACCGCAGGGGTCAGGACCATGACCTTCTTTCCTCGTTCTTCATAGTTGTAAGCCACCTTGATCAATTCAAGGGATTTTCCCGCGTTCATCGTGCTGTATCTATAGTAAAGCTGCGCCATCGCGACCTCCTCATTCCTCGTGTTCCCTTTTTCTCCTATGGTATGGTGCTTTGTGTTTCCGCGCCCTTTTTATTCAAACGAATTTCAGCGCGATTGTTCTTATTCTACCACAGCCCCGCGGCTGGGGCAACGCGCTGTTTTCCATCGGGAGGAAAACCAATCGACTGATTGCGCACATAGAAAAACGACGCCGTGAAGGCTGCCCTCCGCGGCATCGTTATCAGCCTGCTCCCCTCGTTTGTCAACGGTGTATCGATGGGAGGCCGACTATTTCAGCTCTACGCTTTCCCCTGTTTCGGCAGGCTCCTCCACCAGCTCCGCATTGGCGTCCACCCAGCCTAGCGCATCTCTGGCGCACTCCTGAAATCCCTCATGCTGTTCCAATCGAGTGAGCAGACTTCCCTCCTCCGATCCGGTGAGACTCCCAAACAGATAATAGATTTCCGCCCGGAATTTACGATCCATTTCTTTGATCTGAATCAAAGCTCTTTTTCCATTGCGCAATACGATGTTTACGGACCCGTCATCCTGAGACTCCACCTTGACGATATTCTTGTATTCATCCATCACGAAATCCTCCCTCCCAATCGATTCCCTCTGCAAATCGCCAGCTTCTTCTTATTATTATATCATGTCTTCGGAATCTTGGGGACATGATTCAAGGATGGCTGCGATCATTATATCACAGATCCGTCGAAATATCATAGATCCGTCGAATTCCGAAGCATTTCCGACTCTTGCTTCTCCGGCGCTTTCCCGATACAATAGAAGAAAACACTGAAAACGGAGGATTGCCAAATGGCTGAAATTTTATTTGTGGACTGCTGTATGAGAGAGCGGGGCGTATCCCGCACCGGGCAGCTGGCCGACGCATTTCTGGAAACATATCGAACGACCCATCCGAACGACCTCATCGACACGATCTTTCTTCCGGACGAACCCATCCGCTGTCTGCTGGCGGAGGAGATCGACCGCAGGGAACAACTCATCCGCAGCGGTTCGTCGGACGACCCCATGTTTGATTGGGCCAAACAGTTTGCCCGCGCGGATAAAATCCTGATCGCCGCCCCTTTCTGGGATTTGAGCATCCCCGCCCTATTAAAAGCCTATATCGAAAACATCTGTGTCTGCGGGATCACCTTCCACTACACGGACTGTGGTCAGGAAGGTCTGTGCCAAGCGAAAAAGCTGACGTTTCTCACCACCCGAGGCGGTGAATTTTCCCAAGGCTTCATGGAGCAGTACGAAATGGGAGCCCGGTATCTTCACGCCATGTGCGCCCTGTGGGGGATTCCTACGTTTCAGACCGTAGCCGCGGAAGGAATCGATATCATCGGAAGGGACGTAAGCGCCCTGATGGATGACGCGCTTCACCGTACCCGCCTTCTGGCTCAAAGCTGGTAATCGTGGAGAAAGCGATCCCTTTCTTTTCAGTAAACCGCGAATAGCCTGCTCCAGTCTCCCCGCCCGTAATAGTCATCGTAGCAAACGGGATAATTGCTGAAATCCGGCGGATTTTCCGGTTCTCCCGGGAACCGGGTAAGACCGCTGGTGTCTACTACGGTGTTTCCTTTCAAATCCGCCAGCTTTTCCAAATTTGTCCCTTCCACGCTGACCTTCCAAAGGCTCATGGCTCCCTCCGACGTAATTCGTCCGAAGAACAGCAGCTCCTCGTCTCGGCTCAAAATCGGCGATTCGCAAAGGTAGGCCGGGTCCGAGGTCAGCGGCGTGATCGTGCCGTCCTCCCATTCGTAGAGCTGGCGCTTCATGGGATAGAGCGCGTTCCAATCCGTGATTTCGCCCTCCGCTTCTTTGGCTCCCGCAAAGTAAACCCGCCGGCCATCCCGCGTCACCTTGGGCATGGCCGGGATCAACCCGGAGAGAGGGAGGGTTTCGAGCCTGGCCTGATTTTCACTTCCCTTTTGTTGAAAAGTGACTCGTCTCAGTTGTTTATCTGCCGCCATATCCCGGCCGGAGCCTCCCACCAGAAACAGTGTTCCGTTTTCGGAGAACGACACGTTCTCCGGATAGGATAAGAGAAGGGAATGAGCCGTTTCCGTTCCTTCCATTTCCTCCAGTGTGGTCAGCGTGCCCTCATTCAGATCATATACCGCCCCGCTGATTCCGTCCGCCCGCAGCGAAACCGCATGAATGTCATTCCAGAGAAAAAGGGTCTCGGAGTTTCCCGACCACTTCAACGGTCTGAGATAGGGGAAGGGCCAGCCGCTTTCCTCCGCAGGCGGTTCCCAAGGATTCTTCCCCTCCT
>CAUHLX010000237.1 GCA_959606705.1 uncultured Bacillota bacterium
GATTACGACTGGGTCTCCTCGGACAATGCGGTGGTGGACCGGTTCTGCGATGACCCCAAGTGCAATTTTACATTCACCCTCAGCGCGTTCTTCGACCTGTACGCGCTGGAGCAGTATGTGTCGGGGAAAAACTGGGCCCGGGAGGTTCCGCCTACGCTGCCCATTTATCTGGTCAGCGGGGATATGGATCCGGTGGGCGGTTATGGGAAGGGCGTGCGGGAAGTGTTCAAAGCGCTCAACAGCGCCGGAGGGACGGATGTTTCTCTCAAGCTCTACGGAAGCGACCGGCATGAGCTGCTCAATGAGAAGGATCGGGACCGGGTGTACGACGATCTGCTCCACTGGATGAATAAGCGGAGGTGACGAGTGATGGAGGAAGCGAATTTGCGTGCGATGAAGACCGGTTATCTGATTCGCCGCTTCGTCCCTTATTTTAAAAAATACGCGTGGATCCTGATTCTGGATCTGTTCTGCGCATCTCTGACCACGGTTTGTGAGCTGGTTCTGCCGCTGATCGTGCGCTACATTACGGATATGGGCATGAACCATCTGGAAGCGCTCACCGTTCGCATGATTTTGACGTTGGGAGTCTTTTATCTGGCTCTGCGGGTGATGGATGTGGTGGCCAATTATTTTATGGCCAATATCGGACATGTCATGGGGGCGCGCATCGAAACGGACATGCGCAAGGATCTGTTTGCCCATTTACAGGATTTGTCTTATTCTTATTATGACAACACCAAGATCGGCCAGATCATGGCTCGCATCACCAGCGACTTGTTCGACGTTACGGAATTTGCCCATCACTGTCCGGAGGAATATTTCATCGCGGCGCTGAAGATCGCGGTCTCCTTCTGCATCCTGGGATTTACCGATCTGTGGCTGACGATCATCATCTTTTCCATCCTGCCGTTCATGCTGTTGTGTGCCATGTACTTTAACGGCAAGATGCGCACCGCGTTCAAGAAGTCCAGAAATCAGATCGGAGAGCTGAACGCGCAGGTGGAGGACAGCCTTCTGGGAGTCCGGGTGGTGAAGTCCTTTGCTAATGAAGAGGTCGAGGAGGAGAAGTTCCGGGAAGGAAATCAGGGCTTTCTCAACATCAAAAAGGAAGCTTATAAATACATGGCCGGCTTTCAGAGCACCACCCGTTTTTTCGACGGGATCATGTATATCGCCGTAGTGGTGGTAGGCGCGCTGTTTATGATCGGCGGAAAGATCGAGCCGGCGGATCTGGTGGCCTATTTGCTGTATGTGACCATGCTTTTGACAGCCATCCGGCGCATTGTGGAATTTACGGAGACGTTTCAGAAGGGAATGACCGGGATCGAACGTTTTTTGGAGATCATGGACGCGCCGGTGGAGATCGACGACGCGCCGGACGCTGTGCCTTTGGGCGAGGTTAAGGGCGATGTGAGGTTTGATCACGTAAGTTTTCAATACACGGAAAGCGGCGGCGAGGTGCTTTCCAACATCGATCTGCACGTCAAGGCCGGAGACAACGTAGCCTTGGTGGGACCTTCGGGCGGGGGAAAAACCACTCTCTGCAACTTAATCCCGCGATTTTACGATGTGACCTCCGGAAGGATTTTGGTGGACGGAACGGACATCAAGGGGGTGACCGTTCAATCTCTCCGTTCTCAGATCGGTATGGTGCAGCAGGATGTTTACCTGTTTTCCGGATCGGTGTACGAGAACATCGAGTATGGCCGTCCGGGCGCTTATCACGAGGATATCGTGGAAGCGGCCAAGCTGGCGGGAGCCCATGATTTTATCCTGGGGCTGGAAAACGGCTACGAAACTTATGTGGGGGAACGGGGAGTCAAGCTGTCCGGCGGTCAGAAGCAGCGGATCAGCATCGCCCGGGTCTTTTTAAAAAATCCGCCGATCCTGATTTTGGACGAAGCGACTTCGGCGCTGGACAACGAGAGCGAACGCCTGGTGCAAGAATCGTTGGAAAAGCTGACTAAGGGCCGGACCACGTTCACCATCGCGCACCGATTGACCACCATTCGCAATGCTGCCGTGATCCTAGTGCTCACCCACGAGGGCATCGTGGAGCAGGGAACGCATCGGGAGCTGCTGGAGAAAAAGGGCGTTTACGCCAATCTGTATGAAATGTACCGCACGCTGTAGCGCCTGTGGACGAGAGAGGAGCGAAAGATCATGGAAGAAAGAAAGGATCCCTTTGCCCGGTATAAATTCGACGAGGCGATTCCCGAGGGTTGGAGGGGCATCGGCGCGGCGAAGGGAGGGCTGTGGATTTTTCTGGTCCTGGCCTTTTTCGTGATTCAAAGAGTGCTGGGCAGTCGGGGTTTTGGAGATTACGCTCTGATTTGGGCCGGACTGATGCTGTTTTGGGTGGTGGTGGACGGACTGATCACAGTGCTGGGCACTCTGCGTTTTTTTCGAGAAGGGGATCGCTTGAAACGATATCTGCGAGCTCGTTTCTCACAGCTGATCCGCATTGAAATTCTGCTGCTGCCCCTGGCGGCGATCGGCTTTGCATTATCGCATCGGTAGCCTGCCGCCCGGCGCGGTTTAGAAAAATCAAAGAGCGGCGAAGGGCCTTTCTCCTTTAGGAGTTGGCACCAGTCGGCTGTCTTTCGAATAGGATGAAACGTACGGATTCGAACGTACAGTTTCAAGAGAAAGGCAGTGAGGAACCTTTGATGATTTCAGCGGTGGCGGTTTATACCGTTTTGGAGGCTTTACTGCTGGTCGCGGCGCTGTCCATGGACGCGTTTACGGCCAGCTTTGCTTATGGCACGGATAAAATCAAAATCCCGGTGGTTTCGGTAGCGCTGATCAGCGTGATCTGCAGCGGGATCTTGGCCGGGTCTCTTTTTTTAGGGAAGGGTGTGGCGGCGTGGATCCCTCCGCGGGTGACCGGTTACATATGCTTCGGCATTCTTTTGGCGCTGGGGATCGTCAAGCTGTTCGACAGCTCGATTAAGGCGCTCATTCGTCGGAGGAACGATTTCAGCAAGGAAATTCGCTTTTCCATGTTCAATTTGAACCTGATTCTCCACATTTACGCGGACCCGCAGGACGCGGATCTGGATTCCTCCCGCCGGCTGTCTCCCAAGGAGGCGGCATCCCTGGCCGTCGCGCTGTCGCTGGATGGGCTGGCCGCGGGCTTCGGGGCGGGAGTGGCCTCGGTGAATCCCTTTCTGGCGGTGGGATTTTCGTTGATCGTAGGGGCGGTGGCCATCGTCTCCGGCTGCTTTCTAGGCAATCGGCTGGCGGAACGGATCTCGGTGGACCTTTCCTGGCTCAGCGGTGCCCTGCTCATCGTATTGGCGTTTTTAAAGCTATAGAAAGACGGGGGAGGAGTCGCCGGGGAAAACCTTCGCCCTTGTAATCGGTATAAAATACTGATCATACCGATAATACCAATAGTGAGAATTTGGGGAGGGCGATATGGAGTTTGTAGGAAGTGAACATCTTGAGCTGAAAGAGAAAGTAACGGCAGATTTTAAGAAAGAGATCATTGTATTTTTCAACGCGAGTGGTGGTCTGATCTACGTTGGTGTTTCAGCGGCAGGGAGCGTAATAGGAGTCGAGGCGATTCACCAAAGGATAAAAGAGAGTGATGGAACGACTTTTGATAAGGCACGTTCGATGAATCAGGATTTAACCTTTGATTACGTTGCTGGTGGAAGTATCACAAGGAGAAAAGCGTCCATATCATTTGTCCGACCGGGGAATGAAACCTAGCGGGGTCTATGTTCGGCATGGAGTAACCGCAGCACCGGCTAGTGAAAAGCGGAAAAATAGGGCCGCCCAATCCCTGCCAGATTGGGCCTTTGCGAACGTGGAACCGCGGGGCTGTATCATTCACCTGAACCCTCGGAAGCAGCCCTTGCCGAGGTGCTTGCCACTATTGAGAACGGTTAAAAGGGAAGTACGCATTAACCCAATAAGACGTCTCTGATAAAATGAAGTTGGCTTAAATATATCCCCGTATTGTTTTTACATAGTTAAGGTATTTCATGATCCAATCGGATTTCCACCAATTCTTACTGATGCTCCATTCCTCCGGATAATCGGCCCACGACCAGGTTATGGCCCAGGTTCCATCCGGCTCCTGCGAGTTTTCTATAAACGAGCACTCATACTCACATATTTCCCGATCTGTTCAATGGTACAGGTTTGATAAATCAACCTTATCCGCTGCGCCTCCACCCAAGAAGGCATAGTTGAATCAGCCCGACAAACGGGAATTTTTTCAGTTCTTCAAACGGAAAGTTTTACAATATCATTTCCCATAACAATGATGAAACAAAGGGCTGTAACAAGAACATTATAAGCATCACTGTTCCGAAGATGATATACAGATCTTTATTTTGCATATTTGATTTTGTATATTGAGTAAAGTTTTTCGTTACCCATTTCACCCCCCAATACCCAATAAAAGTTCCGGCAATATTTGTAATAATATCGTTAATGTCTGTTGTTCTAAAAGTCAAAATCTGTGAGATTTCAATCACAGAAGTCACACATAGAGCAACTAATATTGTGCTTTTAATATTTCTATATTTATTCCATAGTACCGGCAGAAAAATTCCAAATGGAACAAATAATAGTACATTTAAACAGGCATTTACAAAATCATCGACCATATCCACAAGTGGAATTACATTCACTGTAAAATCAATATTGAGAGATATGATATCGGGGAAACCAACAAGTGCTAAAATCGCAACAAGATAAAATCCAAATATGATGTATATAAGTGTTCGCTTTACATTATGAAAAATAAATTTTCCATATAAGCTAAATAGCGGGATTATAAAAATAGAAGCCGCTAAAATTTCAATAAGTGCGCTATAT
>CAUHLX010000238.1 GCA_959606705.1 uncultured Bacillota bacterium
TTCCGCGGGCCCTGCGGGTGCACCTGAAGAATGAGAGGGCGCACTGCCGGAAACATGCGAAACGTGAGATTCATGAGAAACGTGGGAATAATGCCCTCCACCCGAGGAGGACACATGGGAGGAATGAGAGGCATGGGAACTGTGGGAGCGATGGGCGGCGAAGACTTCGTCCATCATAATCACACTCAGCATGACCACGAGGGATCCGATCGTCAGAAGCTTTCCTCGCGTAATGTTCCCCTCTTCCTCCTCCAGGAAATCCGTGACCTCTTTTTTGATTTCCGGAAATAAGTCCTTTCCAATCATCTTGTTCTCTCCTTCCTTTTTGAAATTCTTTCTCTGCTTTAGTGAGTCCAGCTCTCTAATATCTCGAGATCCCGCGCATTGCCTTCATAAAGATGTTGAAACAGAATATCTTGAATCCCCTGATAAATCCGGCAGCGGTAGTCGTTTTTCATCTGAGGGAATAAGTCTCCGCAGGTTGCTAAATTCACCACCGGGCAAACGCCGCAGTACGGATTGTATCCGCAGCTCTCACAGAGGGGATGACTCTCCAGACAAGAAGCGGTGCAAACCGCTTTGCACGCGGGACTGTCGATTAACGCGTTGTAATCCGAACGGAACACGTTTCCCATTTTGAACCGTTCATCTCCCATTTCCGCCAGCATTCGTCCTTCATCACAAGTGTAAATATCACCATTATAGTAATACGCCATCTGCCCGATGCCGCCGCCGCAGGGAGAGCGCAATTCCATATAATTCATGGATTCCTGATGCAGAATTTTACTGAGAAAGATTCGCGCATGTCCTTCGCTGAGATAAATGCCGGAACGATTCTTTTCAAGGATCAAATCGAGACAATCTCGGTAAAAATGTAAAAATTCCTCCGGAGTATAACCGATGTCATTCCAATGCTCCTTTGCGTATCCCAGCGGAGTCAACGGCCGCAGGAACAGGGAATCCAAGCCGGCGTCAAGATAAGCATCCACCAGCTCTCGGCCGCGATCCAGCGTCTGCCTCGTGGTCGTCTGTAAGGCGGAATAAGGAACCCCCGCATGGTTCAGCCGCTTCATCCCTGCCACTGTCTTAGCATAAGCGCCCCCCGCTCCCGCGGCGGTGGGCCGATTCCGGTCATGAAGCATTTGATCCCCATCCAGAGAAGTGCTGACATGAATATCATAGTCACGGATCGCTGCCACGATTTCCTCCGAAAGATAGGCCAGATTCGTAACCAGAGAATAAGAGATCACTTTATCCGCCCTTCGATGTTCCGTGTACTCCAAAATGTGCCGAATGGTCCGCCAGTTTAACAGCGGCTCTCCGCCTTGGAATTCAAAGGTCAAATGTTTGGCCGGAACACTGAGTGCCAGATCCACCGCCGCTTCCGCCGTCCGCATATCCATATCCGTATCCGTTCGGTTCTCCGCGCAGGCCTGACAGTATACGCAAGACTGATTGCACCGCTTGGTGACCACAAAGATGTGCAGGCTTGTCGGCTGAAATAAATATTGCTTATAACGGCGCAGCTCCAGCCCCACTTCCTGCGCAAAAAACTCCGGCTCCGTATCATAATAAAAATACTTCTGCCTCAACTCTGTCAAAATCGGTTCGGGGAGTGACGCCGCCTCCCGAAGTAACTGTGAAAATTCCTCTTTTGATAAAAATAGGTAGTGCCCAAGATCATTGGTGATCAGGATGTGGTCCCGAAATTCCTTATGATAAAAATGATTCAGCATTGAGACACCTCATTTACGTTGTGAAACGGTTTCACCTGAAACTGTGTCCTCAAAATAGTGGAGAAAAAGAATCCGCCGCATTGGGACCGCAGACCACACTCCTCACATTCGGGGAAGAAGCGAACCTTATCCGGGGTAATGCTTTTCCGATAGAAATTCCAATATTTTTTCTCGAACAGGCACAATGGAAAATTATACAGCTGTGGCTGTATTCCATGATAAAAACAGCATTCCACACTCCTTGCCAGCGCCGGAGCCGCCGCGTCGAAGTCGATCCAAACCCGATCCCGCAGCGCGTAAGCGTTTCCCAGCATCTCAAGCCCCATAATGTTAACGCAGGAAAGCT
The DNA here is from genome assembly GCA_959606705.1 of uncultured Bacillota bacterium. GTDB lineage: Bacteria > Bacillota > Clostridia > Peptostreptococcales > Anaerovoracaceae > CAUHLX01. Next base: position 2,083 of record CAUHLX010000238.1, read on the forward strand.
TCGGATATTCCGTTACGAGGAACTGACAAATCCGTTCCAAAAACGGTTCGTTTAAACGGGAAACCACCAATCTTGCCCCTACCTTCAAGCCTAATTCGAAGAGGTTGTGAATTCCTGCCGCAGTTTGCCCGAAGCTGCCGGGGCTCTGTGTAATCCGGTCATGGGTTTGCTCATCAAATCCGTGAATTGGAATTTCAAACAGCAGGAGATCATTCCCCAGGCCGTCCCACAACGAGGCGTATTTCCGATCCGCGAAGGCTCTTCCATTGGTCAGCACGGTGATCCGCGAGTCCGGCGCCTGTCGGTAGCATTCCCGGACCAGCTCCGGCAGCCGCTGTTTCAGCAAAGTAGGTTCGCCCCCCGTGATCACGATATTCTCCGTCAAAGGCTCGAAGGCTCTCACCTGTTCCAATAACTCTTCGTACGAATACGGCGAAGGCTTTCTCCGCTGATACTCCGTGTCGGGACACATCAGACAGTTGGAATTGCATCGATTGGTAACAAACAGTACGCTATTTCTATTTTCAACCATAATGAAATCCCCCACTGGTCAATAGAAAGAAAAAAACGCCCAACGCAATAAACCCTGCAAAAGGAATGTGTCTGACCGTAATGACCTCCGGCTCACCGTATTTGCTGCTCTCCCAGCGTCGTACTGCTTGGGCCTCCTCTTCCGTCAGCCTGGATTTCGTCGTCTCATCGGACCACTCCGGCAAGCCCTTTACTCTGGACCGCTGAAACTTCCTGATCGTCAGCATCGATAGAATCATTCCTGCCTTTACGTTTTTCGTCGGAATCACCCCGTAGTTATATTCTGACGCAGCCGTTCGAATCAATATGACCGTAATCAGCACGATGATGGGCACCGGATCAAAAGGAAGTCGAAAGGAGGACCGCACCGCCGGTACCACATAGAACATCAAATATCCCGCAATCGAGATTGCTAAGATCCCTTTCGGATATTTCAAAGTCAGCTGATAGAACATTCGATTCGCCGCCAAAACAAAAATCAGCGCAAAGCACATCCGGTTATACCGAAAATACTCACCTAACAAGACCTGCAGCAGTCCATACAAATCCGCAACCAGAAAGTAAATGCCGGCAAAAGCAATAAAATCTCGTTTTGTCAGCCTTTTTCCCACCGCCTTTTCCGTTTTGCCGAACGTTCTTCGTTTTTTCCATTCCCAAAAAGTATCAAAAAGCACGAAAACATAGGCTGCTAAAAACGTATTTATGAAAATGATAATGGACGGAAACAGCAAATACGGATTTTGGGGATAATATTCAAAGGGGACCAGCATGCACACCAGAATCCACAGTTTTGAATCACCTCCGCCCCAAAGATGATCATGAAAAAACAGTCCTCCGAAAAAAGCAGCGATCACCAGATTCAGCAAATAGGGCAGCAGATCATGCGGCGCCTCCCAATAGTAAAGGATGCACAACGTTCCACCCACCAGAAAGGCCGGCAGCAGCATTCGATTATAGATCTTCGCTTTATAAAAATCCGTCACTGCGGCACTGATGCAGATTATGATTAAAAAAACGGACATGATCAGTGCCATTTCGTCAACCCCGCTTCACATTCATTGCCAGAATGTAATTGGAAAACTCTCGCACCACCAGCTTCGGTTCCGCCGCACAACGTTGGAATACGCAGCGCACCCGGTCGGCTCCCTCCGGATAAACGGAAATTACAGCAATCTCATCATAGGCTCGTATCCCTGCTAGAATACTATCGTAGGAATAGAGCTCCAAATCAAATATCCTCTCCACGATCAGCCTCCGAATCCTCAAACCAATCCTTCACGATCTCATTCAGACAATCGTCTTCGCTCGTCTCTTGTTCTTTTATCTGATTTTGAATCGCCGACTGCCCGCCGAAATCCGCTTCTTGGATGAGATAAGATGAGTATAGCGCCCTCGTAGTTACCAGTTTTCGAATGTCCCGCGTCTCCTCCTCCACCATCCGGCGGATCTGCTGCTGCAGCATTTCATTGCAAAATTCCCCCGCCACTCGATTTGCCTTGGCGCGGTTCCATTCATGTTCGTTATCTCCGTCCGATTCCCGCTTCGCCGCAATATGAACCAAAAACAAGTCATCCTGCTTTTCCAAATAAATGTAAAATCGATCAATTAACGTGTAGCTGGTCCGCAGCACCGAATTGAAATGATAAACCGATTCCGGCACACGGAACTGTAATTCATCCCCATAGATCTCGTAATCAATCATATGTGCCTCATTTCCAACATCGACAAGATAACACTCTATGTTTCCTAGTATAACATTATTCTCCAAATTTTCAAGCAACACAACGATTTCACAACAGAAGTCGAAATTCAATTCGCCGACTTTCTCCAAAGCAACGGCCTGAATCCCAATTCCATTTTTCCTAACCTCTATTCAAATCCTTCAACGTCATCCCCATTCGATACCGCTTCGCCACCTTGGACACACATGGATTATCCTTCACAAAATACCGCCAGAGATGCTCCTTGCTTTCTCCGGCGTAATCAATATTGATTCTGGGGGAGACGCCAATCTGCTCCGGAGTAAGCTCCAAGTGCTCCTCAATGTACAATTCACTGCCGCAAAGATCCGCGCCATAATCGGAACGAGAAATCCCCATGGCCTGGCAAAGCTTTCCCGGTCCGCTGCACAAGGTGATCAAATTATCCCTACCGTCTTTTTTACTG
>CAUHLX010000239.1 GCA_959606705.1 uncultured Bacillota bacterium
GATCTACCAATAATTTTACTTTTAAGTCCACCGCCTGCTCCATGTTCTCCACCAGAAGCTTTTTTACCGTTTCCAGTTCACTTTTATGCGTCTGGATGATCAGCTCGTCGTGAACCTGTAAAATCAAACGGGAGCGAAGTCCCCTTCCCGCTAGGTCATCTTCTACCCGAATCATCGCCAGTTTGATAATATCCGCGGCGCTTCCCTGGATCGGGCTATTCATTGCCAAACGTTCTCCCAACTGCCTGGTCATGTAATTGGATGCCGAAATCTCCGGGATCTTGCGGCGCCTCCCCAGAAGAGTGGTAACGAAACCGTCGCGTTTACATTTTTCAACCTGCTCGTCCATGAAATCCTTCACTCGGGTAAACTTTTTGAAATACTCCGCAATGTAGGTCTCCGCTTCTTTTCTGGTAATGTGAAGCTCAGATGAAAGACCGAAGCCGCTCATGCCATAGATCACGCCGAAGTTTACCGCCTTGGCGTTGCTTCGCTGCAAGGAGGTGACCTGATCCTCCGGGACTCCGAAGACCCGGGCGGCCGTGCTCCGGTGGATGTCCTGTCCTTCGTTGAACGCCTCGATCAGCGCCGGATCTCCCGACATGTGAGCCAGGACCCGCAGCTCGATCTGGGAATAGTCCGCTCCCACTAAAGTAAACTCCTCGTTTTCAGGCACATAACATTTTCGAAGCGTTCGTCCCAGCTCCTGACGAATCGGGATGTTCTGCAAATTCGGTTCGGTACAGCTGATTCGTCCCGTGGCGGTAACCGTCTGTTGAAAATGAGCGTGGATCTTTCCGTCCTGATGAATCAGAGGAAGGACGCCTTCCACATAGGTTCCGTTTAACTTGGTGAGCATGCGATATTCCAGCACCTTTGCCGCAATCTCATACTCTCCCGCCAAACGTTCCAATATTTCCGCTCCGGTCGCGTAGCCCGTCTTCGTCTTCTTTCCGCCGGGAAGCTCCAGCTTTTCAAATAAAATAGGACCCAGCTGTTTGGGGGAATTGATGTTAAAGGTTTCACCGGCCAGCTCATAAATCCGCTCCGCCGTCTGCTGTGCCTGTGTGGAAAGAAATTCTCCCGCAGCCAGCAATTCCTCCCGATCCACCGCGAAGCCCTGCTGCTCCATGGAGGCCAGCACACGGATCAGAGGAAGCTCCACTCTGGAAAACACCGCCGAAAGCTCCTCCGCTTCCATCTGCGGCTCCTGCGACAAGCGCAGGCGTTTCACCGCCGCGCACCATTCCGCTCCATACGCCGCATAACTGTCATTTTGGTTTCCGGGACCATCTAAAAAGCCCATCTGAGCGTTTTCGGACAGCAGCTCCTTTTCCCCTCTCAATTCCTGATGGAAGGTCTCCAAAGTCAGAGTTTTGAGATCGTAACTGCTTCTGGCCGGGTCCAGCAGATACTGCGCGATGGCCGTATCGAAGCCTGCTTCCAGCGAATCCTGACGACAGCCCTTGGAAAACAGCATGTAAAAATCATTCTGCAGTTGATGGCCGCACCAATTTACCGGCAAACGGCCCAGCAATTCCAAGGCTTTTTCCTGAATCGGAGAACCGGAACACGGCAGGTAATAGCAGGCGGAATCAGTCATCAGCGTAATCCCGTAGAGCTCGGGAATCGCCTTGTGATTGCCGTCCCCGAAGACCTTGAGATAAATCTCGCCTTCTTTGGCCAGCTTTTCTTCGATCCGATCCAACGCTTCTACGGAAGCGATTACTTCGGATGCGAATACCGGCACGTCCGTCACAGCCGGTTCCCGTTCCGGCGCCATTCCGTTTTCGGAGGCCGGCCGCTCGCTTCCCGCGCCGCTCTGAGCCAGCTTTTTCAATAAACTGTTGAACTCCAGTTTCTTATACAATTCGATCAGCTGATCGTAATCCGGTTCCTCCAGCAGAAATTCGGAAAAATCCATTTCAATGGGAACCTCCGTGCAAATCGTGGCCAACCGCTTGCTCATCACCGCCAGTTGGGCGTTTTCTTCGATTTTTTTACGAAGTCCCGCCCCTTCGATCTGATCGGTATGTGCGATCAGATTTTCCACGGAGCCAAACTGAAGCATCAATTTTTGAGCGGTCTTTTCTCCTACTCCCGGAACGCCGGGGATGTTGTCGGATTGATCCCCCATCAAGCCCTTGTAATCGATGAACTGCTTGGGAGTAAATCCATATTTTTCAATCATGGCCTCCTTATCGTAAAGCTCGAATTCCGAAATTCCTGTTTTGGTGATCAACACCTTGGTTCGATCCGTAGCCAGCTGCAGTTCGTCGCGATCTCCGGTGATGATCAGCGGCTCCAAGCCCGCTTCCTCCGCTAATCGGGCCGCGGTGCCGATGATATCGTCCGCTTCAAAGCCGTCGATCTCCAGCATTTTAATCCGCATTGCCGCCAGCACCTCTTTTAAAAGCGGAAGCTGCATCGCCAGCTCGGGGGGCATTTTTTTGCGACCGGCCTTGTATTCGGCATACTCCAAATGGCGAAAGGTCGGCGCCTTCCGGTCAAAAGTGACCACCAGATAGCCCGGCTGGTAATCGCCGCGGATTTTCGTCAGCATATTAAGAAAACCGTACACCGCGTGAGTGTACAGTCCCTCTTTGGTAATCATCGGCCGCTGTATCGCGTAATAGGCCCGATTGATCAAGCTGTTTCCATCGATCACGACCAAACGATTTTCATTCATTCGTTTTTCCTCCATCTTGCTTATTGTAGTGGTTCCTCCTGACGGGTCACTTTCCCGTTTTCGCATAGGAACGTCACGATCTGTCCCGCGGGAATCTCCTCGTGCTCCGCTTCAATTCGCACCTTGAACTCGACCTGCCCGGCCGCGTTTCTCGCCGTATAGGATAATAATGTATAATTCGTTCCCGCCAGAGCCTGATCTACTTCATAGCTATAAGCTATGATTCCTTCGTTTAAGGTGATCCGTCTGATTTCCGCGGTCAGGGAAACGTCCAAAGAGACGCCGCTTGCGTTGGATAAGGAATAGGTCGCATGGGAATTGGAATCGCTCCCGCTGATCTGCTTCGCCGAAACAGACTCTCCCCCGAAGAAAATTCCGTAATAATTCAATGCGATTTTTGCCCGATCCTCGATGTGATCCGTCTTTCCGCCGCATTTGATCAGAGACTTCATGGTGGTCAAATCGCGGTCATTGATTGCGGATACCAAGGAATCCATTTTCTTTTCCAGTGCGTCTTGAACTTCTTTTACGGATTTCGTCTTTCCGTTTCTGGAGGGAATATAGCTTTCCGGATGAGCGGAACGCCAAGCTTCCGCACCGGGACCGGTTGCGGCGGAACGGCCTTCCGTCCCCCCACCGGCGGCTGCCGAATCCGACAGATCCGCGAGTGGCGCGGAATACAGCGCTGTCACAGGCAGTCCGGCGGTATCGTCCGCGGTTGAATTTTCTTGGGAGTCATCGAGCTCCGCAGGTTCCCCCGACTCTTTTTGAGGAAATGCGGAATTTTCCTTTGCTCCGGAGGAAGAAACGGATTTTTCTTTCGATGTCTCCCCACTCCCTTCGTCTGCTTGGGAATACTCGACCGCTCCTTCCGACGGGAGAAAAGAATCACCGCCGCGGTCCGCATCCTCCGAAATGCGATCTTCCGATAATTTGTCCTGCGCCTGAGACTTATCCGCGCCCAGATCGCGCTGCATCAGTGGAATAATATCATTATACATTGCCAGGGAAACAAAGCCAACCATAAATGCCGCGGCCAATCCCACGAAAACAGTCCGCCGTTTCTTCTTTTTGTTTCTTTCCGACGAAAGAGGGACGATCATCGTCTCTTTTTCTTGACGAATCGCTTCGCCTTCTTCCTTCAAGGCTTCGTGCAGCCGGCAAGCAAACCCGGCGGGAAGGGGCACCTGAGGAACTTGAGAAAGCAAACGGCTGATTTCCGCAAGCTGCTCCGCCTCTCGACGGCAGTCCGCGCAAGTATCCAAATGCTCTCGAACCTGCTTTTTTTGTTCCATTGAAAGCTCATCGTCCAGATAAGCCGATAACAGCTGTTTTACATCGCCGCAGTTCATTCCGGTTCCTCCTTTCCTTTATCATATCCCACTGTCCGGGTTTCCATGTTCTTGTTTTATAGATTAGACGTCAAGTCAGCAGATTTTGTTCCAAAATCAGTTCTCTTAATTTTGCCCGGGCCCGATTGATTCTGGATTTTACCGTACCCAGGCTGCATTCCAGCACCTCCGCGATTTCTTCATAGGAGAAGCCTTGTATCTCACGAAGAATCAGTATCTCTCTCTGATCGGCGGGAATCCGCTCCAAGCAAGCTAAAATCTCAGCGCTGTGTTCCTGCCTGACACTGTGCTCCTCCGGCGTGGGAGCGCTGTCGGGAAACTCCATCATGCTTTCACCGTCCTCGTCCTCGCGGTACAGACTGCCGGTCACTTTTTGGATCGCGGTGCCCCGCTTCATATCGTTGCAGGTGTTTACCACGATCCGATAAACCCAGGTGTCGAAACGGCTGTCCTCCTTAAACTTGTCCAGATGACGAAAGATCTTTATGAAGCTTTCTTGTAGAGCGTCCATGGCGTCTTCTTCATTTCGGAGGTAACGCAGCGCAATGTTGTAGGCTCGTGTACCACAGCCCTCGATCAAAGCTTCAAAGCTGCGTTCATCTCCGTTTTTTGCTTTTTGGATCAGTTCCCGCTCTTTGGGATCGATCATACCCCGCGTCCCCCCTTTCCCGCGAATTTTAGATGTGACTTCATATGCTATTAATATTAACATATGCCGGTATCTTTGTGGGAATA
>CAUHLX010000240.1 GCA_959606705.1 uncultured Bacillota bacterium
ATCGGACCGGTGAGGGTGGCCATCATCAGCTTGACCAGGCCCTTCTCGTTGTCCACGTAGGGAAAAGACGTTTCCTCCTGACCCGGTCGGGGCGTGAAAATCAAGCCTCCCTTCCAAGGCGCTTTGCTGTAGTCATCCACATTCAGCTGCAATTTTAGCTGAACCTCTTTTTTCCGACGGTCGAATTCCGCCCGGTCGGTGATGCCCAGAGCCGCCATCACCGAAGGAATCTCCAGCTCCGAGGCGTTGTAGATCAATAGATCGTTGAACGTTATATTTCTCAGGTTCGTCCCCATGGAGAGGCCGGAAGTCCCATCGATGAACTTGTCCTCCGGAATGTATCCGGTAGGCACCGGCTGATATTGATTGTCCGCCATGGAAACGATCGCCGCATTGAAATGAATGGGAAAGGACCAGGTCAAAAGGTCACGGATATCATCGAAATAAATCCGCAGCTGGATCTTTTCTCCCGGTTTCACGTCGTTCATCAAAGACGGGGTCCCGGTGTCCGATGAAATATCCTGACCGCCGTAATCCTTGTCATTTCCCCGGTAAACGCGGAAGAACACGTTCCGGCGAACCTCCTTGGGATAATCCACCTGAACCTTCTCGCTCTCCTGAGAGCCGCGGGTTACGGTGATGTAAATGGTTCCGCCTTCCGCCTTGAGAATATCGCTGCCCAGGGAAATCGGCTTGGTCCCCAGGGAGCCTTCCCGCAGCACCCCCTCCGTTCGATAGATGTATTCTCCTTTGTCGTCCAGCTCATACACCTTGATCACATCACCCATCTGGGCACCGGAAACGTCGCCGGAGGCCTGGATCACCAGGGCATCCTCCTCCATGTCCAAAGCCTGAAAGGGATTGGAATTGGTATAGTTGTAGACCTTCACACTGTCCGGCGGCAGCAGCACCGACGTGGCTAAATTGACGGAGGTCATGGCCACGGGAAGGTCGGCCAGCTGTTCCTCCGACAGCGTCAGGGGCCTGGCTTCCGACACCACCTCTCCCTCTTCCAGAATGGGCGCCGACATCAGCACGTTGGCGTTTCCGATGGAAACGCTCAGGCCGTTGGGATTGGCCACATCGTAATACTTCCTGGCTTCGGTGGAGCTGTCGAGAAATTCCTCCGGACAGTCCGACTTCACGGCAAACCGCAGAACCGACTGCGTCACGTCCTGCTTCACCTTAAAGTACAGCTTGAGCACCGTCCCCTTTTGGGTCTTCCAAGTAGACCAGCCGGAATCTCCCGAACCGATGTCGCCCAGCGATCTGGTCCCCATCTCGTTATACACCGAATACTTGATGACACCCGTACCGGTATTGACGTATTGATACTCTCCGCCATTCTTGGACGCGAAACGCCATCCGTCACTGGGGTTCAAATCCGCTCCCCCCGCCAGAATTCCATAATTCATATTTTCCCCGCTGGAAAAATCAAAGGTGCTTCCGTCGGGCGCCGCGGCGGTTTCGGCAGAAGAAAGCGCATAACCGCCGCCGCTGCTGACGATCTTCGCCAGCTCCAAATAGTTGGGATCGTAACGAAGAGGCAGGGTAAAGCCATCCACCGCCACAAATTCTCTCAGCATGATTTCCACGGTACAGTAGTCGCCCGCCTTCAAGCTTCGCTCATTGGTGCCCGTCACATTCAGCGAGGAACCGATGGTGAGATCCTGATTGCTGTTGAATTTGTACCACTTGAAATTGGTATTGGGATTGACCCGTCTGGTATGCGCCGCGGCAGTCCTCTGGGATTCGCTCTTCCCCGGTTCCTGTACGCTGACGTAGAGTGTCCCCACCTTGTCGGTCAAGCTTTGATTCAGTGTGACCGCCGTCGCAGGCCCGTCCGCCATCCTCCGCCCGGAGCCCAGCAGCTTTCCTCCGGCTGCCGAATCATAGACTCGGACCACACTGCCTTCCGTCATGACCCTGGACACATAAACCGCAGGCGGACGCCGCAGCTCCCGATTGCTGTTATAATTGTTGTAGATGTAAATATCCGACGCGGAGGGGGCCTGACTCATCTCGGATGTCGTCTGCGCAAAGGAGGTTCCCCCCTGGCCGGCGCCGCCGATGGTGAAAAACATCGTGAACACGATCATCATAGCCGCAGTCCTTCTCCACTTAAATAAAGTGCTTTTCATTCCCCGCGGCCTCCTTTCACCGTGGTTGCCAAGCCCTCCGTTACCGGCACCCCCGTAATAACATAATCCAAATATCCCGGTTTGGAGATCAGCAGATCATAGCTCCCCGCCGGAACCGCCAGGGAAAACGCCCCGCTGCTTAACGCGGCGGTGACAGCGGCAGGCGTGAACCGTGACTGATCAGCGTCCCGATTCCACTTGTTCCAGTCGATGGCCTGTTCCCCTCGCCAATAAGCGCTGATTTCCGCCGTATGGTTTCCCGCAAGAGATTCCGTTCGAACCGTTCCTTCGATCGTGCCTTCCCCGCCTTCCACCAGGAGTAAGGAACGGGACACGACGGACTGCTGAGATTCAGCGGCAATCTCCGCGTCGTTCAAGGTACGAATCCCCGATGCGCTTCCTCCGCTGGTCTGTGTAAACACGTCGATCGCCGACAGCTCATCGTTGAGCAGGGCGAAAAGCGCGGGTTGAGTGGTGTTGACCGGCTTTACCTCAAATGGAAAAAAGGCCACATAGCCGGTATCCGTTCCGTTTCCGATGGCCTGGTCGACGCTTGGCAACTCCGTAACCCCGTATCTCAGGTAAACCGCCCGGTATTGGGGCTGACTGTCCACCGCGGTGCCGGAGCTGTTCACCGGCCTGAGAATCATGGATTCCGGCTGATCCGTTCCGTCAAAATCATAGACGGCGGGCCAGCTCGTGCCGGAGGCGATCAGCTGCTGATTCAGCAGTGCGCACTCCGATGAAATCCCGGAAACCGTCACCGCCGCGTTCGACGGAGCTTGTGGAGTAAACAACGGCTTCACATACCGGAGATCGTATTGTAGATGGACCCCCACCCCCGCGATTCCAACCTCGCTGAACGGCGCCAGATTATGATACTTCACGGCGGCCACCAGCTTCTGTCCGCCCGACAGATGATCCTCGGTCAGATCGAGGGGCAAGCCCCACCGCTCCTGTGGTGTCCCTGAAACCGCACTTTCGTCATACCTGTAAAATTCCAGTTCGAAGGACAGCGCCGAATCCGCGGCTGACAGCGCGCAAGCAGTCTCTTGTTCTCCGAACGGCTGAAATCCCACCAGCAATCCTACCATCAGAAGGACGAGCACCAAAGAAACCGGGCGGCCGAGCTTCCGTTCCCTTTGAAACAGTCTGAAATCCGATTTCAATGTTCTCCACACCTCCTTATGTCTCAGGACTTTATTGTCCCGTTTTGTATCATTTTATGGGAATGGTTTGATTATTGCACCAATCACGAATACCCACATCAACCAAACGGTTATTTATTTCACAAAATCGACACGATTAATGAAATTCGTTCGCCGAATGCTCCACCGCCGCTTCCACGATCTGGGCGTAAGCCCAATGATTGATGGGAACGTCCGCGATTTTTACCCCCTGCCTTTCCGCCGCCGCGGCCAGCTTCTCCGGGTCGGGACAGCGGTTCAGTGTTCGATTGATCATCACGGCCGCTTCCGCCCGGGTCACCTTCTCGTCCGGCCGGAAGGTGCCGTCTCCATAGCCTCGTAATATTCCTTGGGCGGAAAGCCGATCCACGGCTTCCTTGGCGGGATGACCGTCCAGGTCCGTAAAGATGGCCGCCGAAAGCAGGGAAGCCTCCGCCGTCCCGACAGCCGCCGGCTCCCTCCGTCGGATCCCGTTTTCCTCCTTCTCCGCAAGGTAATCGTCCAGAGCCTGCGCAAGGCTTCCCCGGGTGACCGACTCCGAAGCCGATCCCGCATCTCTTTGAAATCCCACGCCCAAAACCATTAAAGTCTCCGCCAGCTCCCAGCGGTTCAGTCCTTCCTGCGGCCGAAAGGCGCCGTCTCCCGAAAGGCTCAGATACGCCCGATGGGCTTGCGTTTGCTCAGGACTGTCCGCAGCTCCATAAATGGCGGAAAAGGTGATCGGCTCGTCGATGGTGATCTCAAAAGGATCGACGAGGGAGGTTCCGTCCGTACTCCATCCCTTCCACACATACCCTTCCTCCGGCAATACCGTAGGCACATAGGAGGTCTGTCCCCCCTTGGAAACCGTCACTTCCGCCTGAAATTCCAACCTTCCGTGCGGTCCGGGATCAAAGACCACGGGGATCAGCTCTTCCTCCGCAAAGGCCATCCCTCCGGAAGCCGCCGCCATGACCGCGATCAAGGCCCCGGCCATGAATCTTCTCAGCTTATTTCTCAAACCGTAATGTTTCATACTTTCTCTCCGTCTAATCTTTCAAATCTCTTTTGATTCGGAAAGACGGGCAGGAATCCCTCCCTGCCCGTCTGCAAATTCAATGGTGTTTCCGATTCTTTTTCTTTACTTGTGGAAATCCGCTGCCTCATGCGCTACCGCGGCTTCCAGAATCTGATAGTAAGCCCAATGCGCCGGGGTTACGTCGCTCAGATTGACACTGTAATTGCTCAGGTTCGCGTCTATAACCTCCTGATTCGGCTCTCTGTCGAAGGCCTTGTTCAGCATGGTAGCCGCTTCCGCTCTGCTGATGGGAGAATCCGGACCGAAGGTTCCGTTTTCATAACCGCGGACAACTCCCATCTTGTTCAGCTGAGTGACATAGCCTTCCGCCCAGTGACCGGAAGTGTCTGCGAAGCTGCCGGAA
>CAUHLX010000241.1 GCA_959606705.1 uncultured Bacillota bacterium
TGGTGGAAATGATGCGGGAAAGAAAAATCAGGGAGGGAAAGTAATGCGTACCATGGTTGATATGATCCACGAATTGGAGGAAGCCGCGCAGAAGCCGGCCGCCACTGTCCTGAAAGCGATGAAAGACCACGATAAGAAGGCGGTGGGATGCTTTCCGATCTACGCGCCGGAAGAGATCGTCTACGCCGCGGGAATGCTCCCGGTGGGCCTGTGGGGAGGCCCCACGGCGGGAAGCATGAACGAAAAATATCTGCAGAGCTTTTGCTGTTCGATTATGAAAGCCAACACCGAGCAAGCCATGAAGGGGCAGTACGATTTTCTGTCCGGAATCGTTCTCACCACGTATTGCGATACCATGAAATGCGTGATGGAGGACTGGAAGACCGCGGCGCCTCAGCTGAAGCTGATTCCCATGGTTTATCCTCAGAACAGAAAACTGGCGGTGGGAAAAGAGTTTATGAAGGAAGAATTTCAGAGGGTGCTTTCCATTCTGGAGGGAATCTCCGGGAAAAAGGCGGGACCGGAAGAGCTGTCCGCCAGCGTGGAGCTCTATGAAGATTACAGAAGGACGATGCGGGAATTTGTGCGGCTGGCAGGATGCCATCCGACGGTGATCGGCGCCAAATCCAGGCATTTGCTGATCAAAGCCGCCTATTTCATGGATAAGAGAGATTACACGGAAAAGATGAAGCGGATCAACGAAGGACTTTCGGGAATCGAAGAGAAAAACGGAGGGCATAAAAAACGAGTGGTTCTCACCGGCCTGATCAGCGAACCGACGGAGCTGCTTTCCATTCTGGATGAAAACGGTCTGATCGTTTCCGGAGACGACCTGGCACACGAAAGCCGGCAGTTCCGCACGGCCGCTCCGGCCGAGGGGGAGCCTTTTTCCAGAATGGCGGAGCGGATGGCCGCTCAGGATGGCTGTGCGTTTCTCTACGATGAGAAAAAGAGCAGAGGCCGGATGCTGGTGGAGCTGTGCAAAGAGACGAAAGCCGATGGGATGATCGTGATTCAGTTGAAATTCTGTGATCCGGAAGAATTCGATTATCCCATTTATAAGAAGGAATTGGAAGCGGCGGGAATTCCCATGCTGTATCTGGAAGTGGAACAGCAGATGGAGTCCGTGGAACAGCTTCGAACCAGAATACAGAGCTTCGCCGAAATCCTGCACGGTTAGACTTGCGGGGTGCTTCGACGAACGGAAGGGAAAATGCAATGTACTTAGGGGTCGATATCGGATCCACCTCCTCCAAAGCAGTGGTGATTTCTGCTGCCGGTACGGTGCTGGGCGAATCAATCATCAACATCGGTACCGGCAGCAGGGGGCCGCGGCTGGCGGTGGAGGCCGCTCTTGCGGATGCGAAAATAGAAGAGAAGGATGTTTTGTACTGCGTGGCCACGGGTTACGGACGTTTGACTTATGAAGGAGCGAATCGGCAGATCACGGAGATCAGCTGCCATGCCAAGGGAGTCAACACCCGGTTTCGGCATGCCGGAACCATCATCGATATCGGAGGACAGGATGCCAAAGTGATCCGTCTGTCCGAACGAGGATCCGTGGAAAACTTTGTGATGAACGAAAAATGCGCCGCCGGGACCGGCAGGTTTCTGGAGGTGATGGCCAGGGTGCTGGACTGTGGGATCGAAGGGTTGTCCGATTTGTCCAAGGAGGGAAAACCGGGAGTGACCATCAGCAGCACCTGCACGGTTTTCGCCGAATCGGAGGTGATTTCCCAATTGGCCGCGGGCCGCAGTCAAGCGGATGTGGCGGTGGGGGTCAACGCCTCGATTTCCGAGAAGATCGCCGGTCTCTGCGGAAGGATCGGCGTGGTGCCGGAAGTGGTCATGACCGGTGGAGTCGCCATGAATCCCAGCGTGGTGGCCGCCATTGAAAAGCAAATCGGCAGGGAGGTGCTGGTACCGGAGAATCCGCAGATCATGGGGGCGCTGGGAGCCGCGGTATATGCGAGGGATTACGGAACCACGCTTGTGAAGGAGGAATAAAAAAATGAAGGTCAAGAAGGTAACGGTAGTCGGTTCGGGAACCATGGGGCAGCAAATCGCCATGCAGACCGCGCTCTGCGGCTATGAGACCGTATGCTATGATATCAGCCGGGAGATGCTGGACCAAGCCGCGGCGTTTGCGGATTCCTGGTTTGCCAAGCGGGTGGACAAAGGAAAGCTGACGGAGGGGGAAGCGGCGCAGTGCCGAGACAGACTGAGCTTCAGCACGGACCTCGAGCGGGCGGCTCAGGCGGATCTGGTGGTGGAAGCGGTATCCGATCTGCTGGCGCTCAAGCGGAAGGTTTTGGCTCAGCTGGACGCGCTGACCGGAGAAGATACCATCTATGCCAGCAACAGCTCCTATATCGTGAGCTCGAAGTTTGCCGACGCGGTGAAGAATCCGGGAAAGGTTCTCAACATGCACTTTTTCAATCCGGCACTGGTGATGGAAGTGGTGGAGGTTGTTCAGGGACCTCATGTGGAGCAGGACACGGTGGACACGGTGATGGAGTTTGTCCGTTCAATCCGCAAGACTCCGGTGCTGGTCAAAAAAGAAATCTATGGGTTTGTGGTCAATCGGATTTTCAGTGCCATGACCAAGGAAGCCTGCTACCTGCTGGATCAGGGCGTGGCGTCGGTGGAGGACATTGACGCGGCGGTGCGCGGTGGTCTGGGTCACAAGATGGGTCCTCTGGAGCTTTTGGACATGACCGGAATCGATTTGGAATACAACGTGCTGATGGAACGGTATCGAATGACCGGCGACCTTGCGGACAAACCTAGTCCCGCGCTGGTGGAACGGTATGCCAAGGGAGAGTACGGAAGAAAGACCCATAGAGGTTTTTACGAATACGAATAGCGAGGATGAAAGGAAAGCGAGGAAAACCAATGAGAAACGTGGTAATCGTGGCGGGCTGCAGAACACCGATCGGCACCATCGGAGGACAGTTTAAAACACTGACTCCCTCCGAACTGACGATACCGGTCATGCAAAAGCTGGTAGAACGGGCGCAAATCGATCCGATCCTTATCGAAGATGTGATTTGGGGCTGCAATTATCAGAGGACGTATCGGGAAAACAATCTGGCGCGAGTAGCGGCCGTAAAAGCGGGGCTGCCGGTGTCGGTACCGGGAGTGACCATTCATAGAAACTGCACCTCCTCCATGTCCTCCATCCAGATGGGTTTTTACCAGATTCGGGCGGAGGAAGCGGACTGCATCATGGCCGGAGGCGCGGACAGCATGAGCACTGCGCCACATATGGTATTCGATTTCCGTTACGGAAGGAAATTCGGACACAGCGAGCTTCGGGATTCCATGTGGGATTCGTTGACGAATCTGGGAGTGGGACCGGCGATGGGGATCACCGCGGAAAATGTGGCGGAGAAATACGGTGTGACCCGAGAGGACCAGGATCGATACGCCCTGCGCTCTCAGCAGAGAGCGGTGGCCGCCTTGGACGCCGGAAAGTTTAAAGACGAGATCATTCCCATCACCGTACACGGCAGAAAAGGCGACACGGTTTATGACACCGACGAATATCCCCGCAAGGATTCCTCCCTGGAAGCACTGGGAAAATTAAAGCCCACTTTTTTAGAGGGAGGCACCGTTACGGCGGGCAACGCTTCCGGAATGAATGACGCGGCATCCGGAGTCCTCCTCATGGCGGAGGAGAAAGCGAGAGAGCTGGGGCTTCCGATTTTAGCCAGAGTGCTGTCCACAGCTACCACCGGGGTGGATCCGGACTACATGGGAATCGGACCCATCGGCGCTTCCCAAGCGGCGCTGAAAAAAGCGGGACTGACCATCGAAGAGATCGATCTGTTCGAGATCAACGAAGCGTTTGCCGCTCAGTGCATCGCCTGTCAAAGAGAGCTGGGAATCGATCCGGAAAAGCTGAATGTCAATGGCAGCGGCATTTCCCTGGGGCATCCGGTAGGGGCTACGGGAAGCCGGCTGGTGATCACCTTGATGTACGAGATGAAGCGTCGGGGAAGCAGATACGGTT
Organism: uncultured Bacillota bacterium; assembly: GCA_959606705.1. Lineage (GTDB taxonomy): Bacteria > Bacillota > Clostridia > Peptostreptococcales > Anaerovoracaceae > CAUHLX01. Next base: position 4,016 of record CAUHLX010000241.1, read on the forward strand.
TGGCATCGCTGTGCGCCGGAGGCGGAATGGGCACCGCGGTAATCATTGAAAACGTTTAGCATAAAAAATACATATCATCACGAAAAAGGAGAAAAAGCAAAATGAAGAATGCAACACAGTGGTATCGGGCCGATGAAATCATGGCAATGTACAAGAAGAAACTGGTCAGCGCCGATGAGGCTGTCAAAGTGGTGAAATCCGGAGATCGCATCCACATGGGTCTGTTTGCGGGCGTGGTGGTGGATCTGGACCGGGCGCTGGCCAAACGAGCCGAGGAGCTGAGCGACGTTCTGGTTTCCGCAACCATGTGGTCTTATCCCGAACCTCCCGAAATTTTAAAAGCGGACCCGGAAGCTCGGCATTTTCATTACAGCAGCACTCATTTCACCGGAGTGGAGCGAAAGATGAACAAGCTGGGCTGTGCCTGGCCCATCCCGGTACAGTTTCGTGAAAATCCGAAGTTCTGGCTTCAGGATGTGGGCGACATCGACGTAGCCATGCTGCAGGTGACTCCCATGGATCGGCACGGCAATTTCAATTTGGGGCCTCAGGTGGCGGAATATTTGGGAATACTGAGAAGGGCCAAGAAGATTATCGTGGAGGTCAATCAGAACCAGCCGCTTACTCACGGAATGGAAAACTACATCAATCTGGCGGATGTGGATCTGGTGGTGGAAGGAAGCAATACGCCGGTGCCGATTCTGGGCTCTAAGGAAGCAAGC
>CAUHLX010000242.1 GCA_959606705.1 uncultured Bacillota bacterium
CCGGGTAAAACGGCATTGCAGCGGACCTGATTTCCAGCATATTGCAGTGCGATTTGCTGGGTGAGATTGTTGACCGCCGACTTTGACACTCCGTAGCCCAGTCTGGATAGATCCGGAATGAGGCCTCCGATCGATGAAATATTGATGATGCTGCCGCCTCCTTGATCGATCATATGGGGGACCACCAGCTTTGTGGTCCGATACACACTGCCTAAATTGGCCTCGATAATTTCAAAGAAAGCGTCCTCACTGCCATTGATCAGATCCAAATCCTCGGCAGGCTTGCCGATCCCGAAGTTGTTGACCAGAATATCGATGCGCCCGGCTCGATCCATGGTTTCCTCCACCATGGAAGAATAGCTTCCTTTTTCATATGCGTCGAAGAATACGGGAACAAGCTTGCCCTTCTCATATTGATCACAGATTTCTTGTGCGGCCGCAATTCGGCGTGCTCCCATATACACGGAAGCGCCATTTTCCGCCAGTTTCAGCGTACAGGCTAAACCGATTCCCCGAGTTGCCGACGTGACAAGCGCTGTTTTATTCTTAAGCCTCTTCATTTCTTTCACCATCCTGTCGTGTTTTTCCTTTTCAGTGGTGTATTATGCCCTGTTTGCCATCCGGTATGCTGACGGCAGCTTATGCCGGGTTGCCAAGCATACCTGCGGTCTGCGGAGACGTCTGAATAAATCCCCCCAATGCAGAAAATAATAATTCTAATCTGGTTGATTTCGGGGGATTCATAAGGCTTCTGCCATAGGAAAGGACGATCGAATGATGGAAAAGAGGACGGGGATTCACTATGCCTGGGTGATCCTGATCGGTGTGATTTTGATTCGCGGCTTTGCGGGAGGAGGGATCAACATGACCTCCGGCTTATTCTTGTCTCCGGTCTCAAATGAAATCGGGGTCGGAGTGGGCAGTCTCTCCATTTACTTGAGCATTTCTTCCATCGTGATCGTCGTTTGGCTTCCGTTTGCCGGAAAACTGATCAATCGGTACGATATTCGCTTTGTGGCCGCAGTGGGCGCCGCTCTTCAAGCGCTCTCCTTCGCGGCTTGCGGATGGATGGATCATGTTTTGGGCTGGTACGTTCTGGCGATTCCGCAGGCCATGGGCGCGTCCATTCTGGTCAGCTTGCTGGGACCGATTCTGATTCATCGTTGGTTTTCCAAAAACGCGGGTTTGATGATGGGGATTCAAATGGCGTTCGTGGGAATCTTTGGCACGGTTCTGCAGCCTGTGACATCGAAAATCATCGCGGCGGACGGTTGGCGGGCAGGTTATTTTGCCATTGGCGGAGTGACCTTCGCCGTCGTCGTTTTGACCTCCCTGATCCTGCTGAAAAATAGTCCGGAAAAGAAGGGGCTGTCCCCTTATGGAGCAGATCGGATTTCCGGGGAAGGAGGGAACGGACCAGGGAAAAAACGGGGAGAGGATCCCATCGCCATATCCGAATCCGTTGCCATTCGTTCGGCCTCTTTCGTTTTGCTGCTGCTGTTTATGATTGCCATTACCGGTGTGGGGGTGTTTGCACAGCATATTCCTACGTATGGCGCCTTGCTGGGATACGGTCCGGAGCAGATCGGTGCGAGCTTGGCGATGGCATCGGTGGGCAATGCCATCGGTTCAATTCTTATTGGGATTGTGTGCGACAAAATCGGAAGCTTAAAAACGTGTTACGGCCTCCTGGCGATCGGCTTCCTTTCGGTATTGGGGTTTCTGCTTGGCGGGAGCAATGATCTGCTTTTCAGTATCGCTGCGTTTTTGCATGGCCTGGTCAGCTCGGGTATCATGGTTTTATCTCCTATTTTGACACTCACATTCTACGGCCCCGGAGATTATGAAAAGATCTTTGCTAAGGTCTCCATGGGCGCGCCCCTGGCTTCTATCCTTTTAATTCCGGTGTACGGTTTTATTTACGATATACGGCAAAGCTATTCTACGGTATTGCTGGGCATGCTCGGCCTAATTATCCTGGCCGTTTTTTGCATCACCTGGGGATGGCAAAAGCGTTGCACTCAGGCGGGCTGTCCTGCGTGGAGAGGCGGGTCCGTGTAAGGGAATCAAAGGAAACGGTCTATTTCACCGAGGAACGCGGAAAGTCTGAAGTGCTCGCAGTTCCGGTGATTCGGATTCACCGAGGAACGCGGAAAGCCTGAAGTGCTCGGAGTTCCGGTGATTCGGATTCATCGAGGAACGTGGGAAGTCTGAAGTGCTCGGAGTTCCGGTGATTCGGACGGGGCAGAGGCAGCATTTCGGCTTTTTTGGGATTGTGGCCTAAGTTGGTCGAAAAGAGGGGGAGCATTTCGGCCGATTTTCAAATTTCATCTTTAAAAAGTCGAACTAAGCGAAAAATAGCCGCGATAGGGGCTGTTTTGCTAACATATTTACCTTTATTTTACATTTTATTCGACCGAAATTACGTTTTATCACGAAAAGGTCGAAAGAGCGAGTTTCAAAGGCCTAAGCTCTATCTATTTTATGGTCAGCCCGCTCTATCTGGGAATCACCAGGTGGAAGCGGAAGAAATTGGCTCCGGAGATTCGATGGCTTGGCCGGGAATTGATCGAGGGGCGCTAAAAAAATATCCGCTGATAAAAGTTTATGATCTCTTTAGAGAATAGTAAGAAATCCTTCAGAAACGATTCGAAAATTTATGTTATAGTAGGGAAAACGGGTCGAAAAAGGGGGATTTCGAGATGAAACTGATGAAACAGTTCAGGGAGTTTGCGTGCGTGGAAGGGGATCGTACGGCGGTGTGGGCCGAAGACCGCAGCTTGTCTTACCAACAGCTGAACGAGGAATCGGACCGCCTGGCCGCTTGGATCGACGATACCTGCGGACAGGATTACGGACCGGTCATCGTGTATGGACACAAAAGCGCCAGCATGCCGGTCTGTTTTCTTGCCTGCGCGAAGTCGGGCCGGGCGTACTGCCCCGTAGATCTTGGCCTTCCTCATTCCCGTGTGGAGGAGATTCGCAGGCTGGTGGATCCGAAGCTGATTCTGGTCACGGAGGGCTGGGAAGGTCCGGAGGGCTGGGAAGATCCGGAGGGCTTGATCGGGGGGACGGGGCGGTCTGCCGCGGAGGCCGAAAGGAACGGAGGAGACGGGACGGTGCCGACGGACGGCATCTCCGGCTTGGTCGTGGCCGGACCGGACCGGATTCGAGAGATCGGAGTGACCTATGAACGGCGGATTTCGCCGGAGCGGGCGGTCAAGGAAGAGGAGCTTTTCTACATCATCTTTACTTCGGGGAGTACGGGAGCGCCGAAAGGAGTTGGGGTTACTTGCGAGTGCCTGGATCATTACCTGGAATGGGCGGTAGATCTGGGATGGAACAGAACATGGAAAAACGGCCGAGTGTTTCTCAATCAGGCGCCGTTTTCCTTTGACCTGTCGGTGATGGATACATACTGCTGCTTGGCCTGCGGCGGAACACTGCGGCTGCTGGATCATGAAACATTGAGCGACTATTCCAAGCTGATGCCGTTTTTGGCGGAATCACAGACGGGAGTTTGGGTGTCCACTCCCTCCTTTGCTGAAATTTGCCTGGCAGATCGAAGCTTCTGCCAGGAACGGCTGCCAAAGCTCAAGCTATTTCTTTTCTGCGGAGAGACTTTGATGCCGTCCACCGTTTTGAAGCTGACGGAACGGTTTCCCGGAGCCAAGATCGTCAACACCTACGGACCTACGGAAGCGACCGTGGCGGTGACCCAGGTGGAGATCACCGAGGAGCTGGCGCGGGAGACCTTGACGCAGACCGGCGGCCAGCTGCCGGTGGGACGGGTAAAGCCGGGGAGCCGGATCGAAATCCGTAAGCCGGACGGGAGTTTGGCCGCGGAAGGAGAAGAAGGGGAAATCGTCATTCTGGGCGATACGGTTGCCGCCGGATATTTCCGCAATGAGATGCTGACGAAGCGGTCCTTTTTCCAAGGCCATCGGGAGGGGGAGAGGGAACGGGGTTATCGAACGGGGGATCTGGGGATGCTTGCCGGTGGAATGCTGTACTGCCGGGGAAGGCTGGATTCTCAGGTGAAGCTCCACGGCTACCGCATCGAACTGGGGGACGTGGAGGCGAACCTGTCGGGACTGCCGGGAATCCTGCGGGCGGTGGTGGTTCCCAATATCAGAGCGGGTGCGATCCGCAGTCTGACGGCCTACGTGGAAGCCGGCCGGCGTCGGGAAAATGAACGGGAATCCGTGCTGAGACTGAAAAAAGAACTGCGTCTCCGTCTGCCGGATTACATGATTCCCAAGAAAATTGTGTTTGTGGATCAAATCCCGATAACCGCCAACGGAAAAGCGGACCGGAGACAGCTGGAGGAACTGGCGCGATGAGTTTTTACAGTGGGCTGCCCTTCTTTGGCTGTCTGGCTGTTCTGCTGATCCCGGCCGCGGCGCTGGGCATCCTGGAAAAACCGCTTCGCTGGTACGGGCTGGCGGTATCGGCAGGGCTGATTCTGGTGATCTTCGGATCGACGCCGAAGCAGCTGGGCTTTCTGGCGCTGTTTTACCTTTGGGAGCTATTGCTGGTCAAGGGCTACGAACACTTGAGAAAAAACGGAGGGCGAGATTCCCGCGTTTATGGGCTGGTCATGCTGCTGGCATTGCTGCCCATCGTTTTGAGCAAGCTGTCGGAGGTAACCCCTATGAGCGTATTTCAGTTCT
>CAUHLX010000243.1 GCA_959606705.1 uncultured Bacillota bacterium
TTCTACCTTTGCCTCGACAGTTACCACACCGGCCGCCGTATCCAGCTTAATCTCGGTAAGTGGTTCCTTGACCTCCACCAGTCCCGCTTCGATCAAAGCCACGGACACGCCGATGGTGTCGTGACCACACATGGGCAGCCACCCGCTGGCTTCGAAATACAGAACCCCCACATCGGTTCCCGGAGTGCAGGGATCGGTAATCAAGGTACCCGACATGATGTCGTTGCCGCGCGGTTCGAAAGATAACAGCTTGCGGAACCAATCCTCATGCTCCTTCATGTAGGTGTATTTTTCGGCCATGGTTTTTCCGGGGACGTGTCGAAACCCGCTGACAACGTTGCGGGTAGGCTGGCCCAAGGTATGGGTCTCAATGGTTCGGAACAGTTTTCTGGCTTTCATTATTATGCCACTTCCTTTCGTTTTGAATGCTGCGAATCATCTGATGTATAAAACGAAAAGCAAAAAATATGCCAATGGAAGCTGACGCATATTTTCGCTGGAAAACAGGAGGAACAAATCAAAAAATAAAGCGGCAGGGCCCGTTTGGTGTCAAAAAAGACACACTGGCTCTTTGGCGGCGTATCAAAAATGACCCACAAACCGTCTTTTTGTACTGCGATCTCCGTTTGGCGCTTTATTTTAGCGGTAACTTCATTGAGCAAAGCAGGCTTGCGCAGGAAATGGTGCGTGTCAAAAATGACCCAGTCAGCTGTTTCCCTTGGGAGAAGCCAGGGTTCCCCTCGCTGTCAGCAAGGTCTGTTTTACCGCATTTTACGCTATTTACCTCAATTCTAGCACAGAATGACCCCTCGTTCAATCTCGCATCCCTCTGGCACACTTTTTGCTTTTACAAAAGGCGGAAGTAAGAGAAAGGAGGTGCCGTCAGATGATCTTCAACATTCAAAAGTGTTCGATTCATGACGGAGACGGATTGCGGACGCTGGTATTTTTTAAGGGCTGTCCCTTGAAATGTCCATGGTGCTCCAACCCGGAATCTCAAGCGTATCAGCCGGAAATCATGGAATCACAGGTGAGATGCATCCGCTGCGGCGCTTGTGGGGAGGTTTGCCCCGAATCGGCAATTTCCGATGATTTTAAGATTGACAGGGACCTTTGTACGGGATGCTTTCAATGTATCGAGGTCTGCTTTGCGGAATCCAAGCGTATCGCCGGCAGAGAGTACTCCGTGGAGGGGCTTTTCTCTCAGATTGCAAAGGATCGGCAATTTTATTTGAAGTTTGGCGGGGGAGTTACCTTTTCCGGGGGAGAGCCGCTGACTCAGGGCGCCCGATTGGCGGAGATTGCCGGGAAATGTCAGGCCAATGGCATCAACGTGGTGGTGGAAAGCTGCGGTTACGGCGAATATGAAGCATTTCAGGAAGCTCTGCCGTACATCGACGCCATGTTTCTGGACCTCAAGCAGATCGATCCTGGGAAGCATAAAGCCATGACGGGTGAGGACAATGCGCTGATTTTGGAAAACATCAGACGGATTTCGGAAGCTGGCATTCCCATCACCATCCGCACCCCCATCGTTCCGGGCTATACGGATACCCGGGAAAATATTGAAGGAATTGCGGAGTTTATCTCCACCTTGCCCACCGTTCGAGAATATGAGCTTCTCCAATACCATAATTTCGGAGAACCGAAGTACAAGGCTCTGGGCAGGCCGTACGCGCTGAAGAGCGTAATCCCGCCGACGGAGCAGGAAATGAATGATCTGGTGCGACGCGCCAATCAGATACTTCAACCGTTTCATAAAGAATGCTACTGGACTAAGAATAACGAGAAGGAAGTGATCAAATGATTTCGGAGAGAATGAGCAGACTCAGCGATAAGGTGCGTAACACTCCCGCTACGATCTGTTTGGATCGAGCGCGCCTCATCACAAAATTCTACGGCGAGCCGTCCATGGAGCCGTTTATCCTCAGACGGGCCAAATCATTCCAATACGTATTGGAAAACAAAGAAATCTTCATCGACGATGATTCCATTTTGGCCGGCCATCTGGCATCCCGCCTGCACGCCGTGCCAATTTATCCCGAAGTGACGGCTTGGCTGCGCGAGGACCTGGAAACCATCGATACCAGAAGCTCGGATCATTTCGAGTTCATACCGGGGGAGAAGGAGGAGCTGAGGGAGATCGTGGAAGCCTGGAAGGGCAGGACCTTCGGAGATTTAACCGGCGAGCTGGTGGATGACGACATGGCGACGATGATCGATATCGGCGTTTTCACCAAGGGTGTTTCCAATTTGTCTACCATGAATCATGCTCCCGCCTATTACGACATGGTGAAGCGGGGATATCGTTACTATATTGACAAGTGCCGGGAAAACATCGCCTCGCTTGAGGATATGGATATCGACACCATGGAGAAGCAGATTACCTGGCAAAGCATGATCATCGTGATGGAAGCGCTCATCGGCTTTGCTCACAGATATGCGGATCTGGCGGAGAAAATGGCCGCGGAGTGCGGCGACAGCGAGAGGAAGGCGCAGCTTCTCACCATGGCTGAAAACTGCCGGGTGGTTCCCGAGAATCCGCCGCAGAATTTCCATCAGGCCGCACAGCTGGTGTGGTTCACGCACCTGGCGCTGATGATGGAGGTCAACAGCGGAGACCACTGCCTCGGCCGTTTCGATCAGTACATGTATCCCTTCTACAAGAAGGACCTGGAAAACGGTGTGAGCGAGGCATTCATTGCGGACATCATTCACGAATTCAAGCTGAAGTTCGGGGAGCTTTGGGTGCTGCGCACGGACCGGGAGTCACAAGCCTATCCGGGCTGCCCGCTGTGGATTCACATGATCATCGGCGGGGTGCTGCCCGATGGAACGGATGGCTGCAACGAGCTTACAAATCTGATCCTGCACTGTATGGATGACTTACAGACGAAAGAGCCCTGTGTTTCCTTCCGTTATCACGACGGCGTCAATGAGGAAACCTTCCGTCTGGCTCTGGCCGTGGCCAGAAAAGGCGGGAGCCATCCCGCGTTCTTTAACGACAGCACCAACGTTTCCCTGCTCCTGGGGCTGGGATTCACGCTGCAGGAGGCCCGGGACTGGGGAATCTGCGGGTGCATCGAGCCCAGCGTTCCGGGAATCACGGATTTCCAATCCAACGCCGGCTATTTCAATCCGATCAAGGTGTTCGAAATTACCTTAAATGACGGCATGGACCCCATTACCAAGGTGCAGATCGGACCGCACACCGGCGATGTCCGTACGTTTACCTCCATCCGGCAGGTCATGGACGCATATGAGAAGCAGCAAGCCTTCTTCATGAGGAAATTCGTAGTGCTGTTCAATCGGATCGTATCCTGCCATGCTCACGCGCTGCCTACCATTACCGGCTCCTGCTTCACTTACGGATGCATCGAAAAGGGCCGTGTACTGCAGCGCAAGGGCGCCGATCACCGTTACTCCACGGTTGCCATTTCAGGCGTTGCCAACGTGGCGGATTCACTGGCGGCCATTCAGGAGTGCGTATTTGACAAGAACTATCTGACCATGTCCCAGCTGATGGAGCTCCTGGACACCAATTTCCAGGGCCGGGAAAACATGCGTCAGCTTTTGATCAACAAGGCACCGAAGTATGGCAACGACATTGCGTCCGTCGATGAATACGCGCGCTGGCTTACGGCACTGTGTGACCGGCAGGCGACCCAGTATACGGACGGCCGTGACGGTCGGTTCACAACGGTGGTGGCTTCCCAGTCTTATAACGTGGTGCTGGGCCGTCTGATCGGCGCTACCCCGGACGGAAGACGGGCCTTTGAAGATCTGGCGGACAATGCTTCTCCCATGATCGGGATGGATGTAAACGGGCCGACCGCCGTGGTCAATTCCATCGCCGCCATCGATCCGCTGGTGCCCCAGAGCGGCGTGCTGGTGAATCAGCGCTTTGATCCGGCCGTGGTCAGGGGCGAGAAAGGCTTGGATATTCTGGAAACGGTGATTCGCACCTTCTTCGATAAGCACGGGCAGCACATTCAAATCAATGTGGTGGATGACGAGACCCTGCGCGCCGCGCAGAAGGATCCTCAGTCCTACCGCAACATCCTAGTTCGGGTAGCGGGCTATTCTGCTTACTTTGTGGATCTGGAAAAGGATATTCAAGATAATATCATCGCCAGAACCATGCAGAGATCATTGTAGGAGCAGAAAGGCGGGATCACATGAAGAGATTTTCAGAGAAAGTGGTCATTGTTACGGGTTCCGGTGCGGGGATCGGACGGGCGGCGGCTGTGGCGTTCGCCCGGGAAGGGGCCAAGGTGGCTGTGAATTCCGTGCGGGAAAAAAGCGGGGAGGAGACTCTGTCTCTGGTCCGTGAGCAGGGAGCCGAAGGCCTGTATGTCCGGGGAGACGTATCTCAGCTCAGCGATGTGAAAAAAATTACGGAGTCCGTGTTGGAACGGTTCGGAGTCATCGATATTCTGGTGAACAACGCGGGCATCGTTCTCGGCGGCCGAGCGGACAACACGACGGAGGCGGATTGGGACGCCATGATGAATGTGAACGCCAAAGGGACATTTTTGATGATGCGCGAGGTGCTGCCTCATATGCTGGAACGGCACCGCGGCGTAATCGTCAACACTTCTTCCGTAGCGGCGCAGAAGGGCTTGAAAAACCGTTTTGGTTATTCCGCCTCCAAAGGGGCAATCCT
>CAUHLX010000244.1 GCA_959606705.1 uncultured Bacillota bacterium
GAAAAAGAGGAAACCAATGCCGACGGGAACGGCGGCGCGGGGGAAGAGATCAAGGAGAAAAAAGAAGATGCAAAATCCATATGAAGTGTTGGGAGTAAGAGAAGGGGCAAGCCAAGAAGAAATCAAAGCGGCTTATCGGGAGATGGTAAAAAAGTATCATCCGGACAAGTATCAGAATAATCCGCTGGCGGATTTGGCGGAAGAGAAGCTTCAGGAAATCAACGAGGCCTACGATTATCTGACGAAAAACCCCGGCGGCGGAGCTTACGGCTCGGGTGGCTCCGGCTTTTCCGGAAACGCGGGGTTCGGAGGCGGACCGGGATTTGGCGGCAGCGGAGTCCGCGCGGAAAAAATGATGGACATTCGCAGGGCCATCGATCAGGGCAACCTGGGACTGGCGGAGCAGATGCTCAATCAGCGTTCCGACCGCAGCTCGGAATGGTTTTTTCTCAAAGGGATGATTTCATTGAGGAAGGGCTGGTATGATGACGCCATGACCAGTCTTCAGACCGCGGTGCGGATGGACCCGGATAATTTTGAGTACCGCCGAGCAATTAACAGCGTTCAAGCCAGCGCAGGCGGGTATCGAACCCAGGCCTACGGCAGGGGCTACAATTCCGCAAATGACGAAATGTGCCGGATGTGTCAGTGTCTGATGTGCTTGGACTGTATGACGGATGGCGGCTGCTGTTAGCGGCGGCATCGAAAGGGGATCGGACCGGTGTCAAAAAAAAAGATGAACGCGGCGACGATCACCTTGGGCGGCGTGCTTCTGGCGCTTTCCATGGTGACCCTCTTTCTCGCCGGCGTGGTACCGGGGCTGGAGCTGTCTCTTTACGCGCTCAGCTCCTTTTATATTGCGGCCATGGTCATAGAGAGCAAAGGAACCGGCGGCTTGGTATTTTACATTGCCTCGGTGCTTCTGGCATTCCTCGTACTGCCCAATAAAGCGGTGCTGCTGCCCTATGCCTTTTTCTTCGGAATTTACGGCTTGGTGAAGTACTATGTGGAACAGCTTCGCAAAACACCCATCGAACTGATTTTGAAGCTGCTTTTTTTCAATCTGTCCTTTGGTTTGGGAATTTACTTTTTTCAAAGCATGTTTCTGTCGAACATCCAATTGCCCAAAGCGCCTCTGTTCCTGCTGATTCTGGCGGCCGAGGCAGTGTTTCTGGTCTATGATTTCGTTTATACGCTGGTCATCGGATTTTATAATCAAAGGATTCACGGGAAGATCTCCCGGGGATGATCCCCCGATCGGCGTCAATATAATTTGTCCAAGAAACCTGACATACTGCTGTTCCTTTCATCATAAGTTTATATGAGACAACCCGGACAGGTTCCGGTGTCCAAGTATGGTGAAAGCGAGGCGTGTGTTATGAGAAGAAGGGGACGAGGGCCCCGAAATGGGTTCGGAGGGGGGCTATTTCTTGCGGTGCTGGTACTGGTATTAGCGGTGGCTACAGGCTACGCCGGGACCAGATACATCGTTTATCCTTATCTTTTAAATGGTGGAGGCTCCGCCGAGAAAGGGACGGCGGACGGACAGAATGCCGCGCCCGGCGGAACGGAGCCTGGCTCCGGAAGCTCCGGCTCCGGAAGCTCCGGCTCCGGGATCGTGGCGGGGAAACAGGATATTTCGGACCTCACGCCGGGTGCCGTGACGGGAGGTGCCACGGGAGCGGCAGGGGAGGAGGCGGCTGAGACCTCCCTGAAGACGGTGGGCGCCGGAGAGTCCGGACAGGCGGCGGGAACATCAGCCTCGCAGAACGCGTCCCAGGTGAGCGCGACGCTGTACAACCTGCAGTTTGGCAGTTTTTCCACCGAAGCGGCGGCGCAAGAGGAACAGAATGCGCTGCGGATTCAGGGAATTGCCTCGTACGTCATTCGAAAGGACGACGCGTATAAGGTGCTGGGAATGCCGTATTTAAGCAAGGATGCGGCAAAAAACGCCGCAGGAATATTGAAAGCTTCAGTCAGCGACGTGTTTGTGAGCACGGCAACGGTCTCCTTTCCGGATGAAAAACAGAAGGAGAGCTTGACGGGTCTGCTCAACAGTTATTCGGCCGCCGAGCAGTCCCAGGACCCCGGGAAGGCCACGGTGCTGTCCGGCATGCAGGGACCGATTATTACAATGATGGAAGGATTGATGAAATGATTCCGCTTTCGACGAGGATGAGACCGGATACCTTGGAAGAGTTTATGGGACAGGGACACTTTATGTATTCCGGGTCTCTGCTTTACAACGCCATAAAAAACCGGACCTTTGACTCAGCGATTTTCTTCGGCCCGTCGGGAACGGGAAAGACCACTTTGGCGCGAATCATCGCCAAAGAGATGGACGCGGATTTTTACGAGTTGAACGCGTCCACGACCGGAATCAAAGAACTGAAAGAGATTTTGGAAAAGGCCAGTCCGAAGTTTTTCGGGCTCCAAAAGGAAGCCACGTATCTGTACGTGGATGAGTTTCACCGCTGGAACAAGCTTCAGCAGGATTCCCTGCTCAAGGCGCTGGAAGAGGGCGTCATCCGTTTTATCGGGAGTACCACGGAAAATCCGTACTTCGCGGTGAACAACGCGATCCTCTCCCGGGTGCGTTCCATTTACGAATTTAAACGTTTGGGCGAGGTGGATATTTATCGTCTGCTGCGGCGGGCCATGGGGGATTCGGAAAAAGGTTTGGGCAAGCTGAATTTGAAATACGAGGAAGACGCCCTGCGAATGCTGGCGGAGCTGTCCGGAGGGGATGCGCGGATTGCGCTGGATACTCTGGGCTTTATCAGCGACAACCTGCCCATCGGCGGTACTTTGGATCGCAAAATCGTAGGGGAAGCCATGCAGCGTCAGACCACCTTTTATGATAAAAGTGAGGACAAGTACAATCTTCTCTCGGCGCTGCAGAAGTCCGTTCGAGGCAGTGACCCGGATGCGGCGGTCCATTATCTGGCCCGACTGATCGAGGCCGATGCGGACATTCTGATGATTGCCAGGCGGCTTTTGGTGATGGCCAGCGAGGATGTGGGAATGGCCTATCCTTCGGCCATATCCATCGTGACCTCCTGCGCGCAGGCGGCCCAAATGGTGGGGTACCCGGAAGCTCGGATTATTCTGTCACAGGCGGTCATTCTGCTGGCGTCCTGTCCCAAGTCCAATTCGGCGCTTACAGCGATGGAAGACGCTGTTGGGGATTTGAACAACATGAGGGTCGACGATGTTCCGGATCATCTGAAGGACGCCCATTATTCCGGTGCATCGGATCGGGGCTTAGGTCTGGATTACAAATATCCTCACGCTTACGGCGGCTATGTGAAGCAGCAGTATCTGCCGGATAATTTGTACCGAGCGGGAGTCAAGTATTATAAACCGACGGAAAATGGGAAGGAGGGGGCCTTCAAACGATTTTTGGAAAGCCTTCACAAGGACGAATGAACCATACGAAAACAGATCGAAAATTTGAAATGAAAAATGATTTTGACCACCAGCCGGATTTTGGAACCATTGTTTTTCAAAACGGTGTTACCACCATTCTGCTGGCCCGTCACGCAGGATTCTGCTTCGGCGTCCGGACCGCGCTGGAAAAAACGGAGGCAACGGTGAGTGATCCGGACGCGGGAGATCGAAAGATCTATACCTGCGGTCCGCTGATCCACAACCGCTCCGTAACGGATCAGCTGCTGGAACGAGGTGTGGGGATCGCGGATTCTCCGGATGAAATGGAAGAAGGCTCTATCGCAATTGTGCGTTCCCACGGAGAGGGGAAGCGGTTTTACGATCGGGCGGCTCTGCGAAAGCTCACCGTGGTGGATGCCACTTGTCCCTTTGTGCAGAGAATCCATCAGCTGGCTCACGAAGCCTGTGCGGAAGGAAGGCAGGTGGTGGTGGTGGGAGACCGGGAGCATCCCGAAGTCAAGGGAATTTGCGGCTGGACCGACGGAAGCGCCGCGGTGGTGAAAAGCCTGGAAGAGGCCAAGGCCCTGAACTTCGATCACATCAGCCTGATGGCGCAGACAACGATCACAGGAGCGCTTTGGGAGGAGATCGCGGAGTATCTGCAGAGAGAAAAGACAGACATAAAAGTGTTCCGCACGATTTGCAGCGCCACAAAGGAACGCCAGGATGCGTGTGCTGAAACTGCCAAATGGGCGGATTTCATGCTCATCATCGGAGGGAGAAACAGTTCAAATACACAAAAGTTATTTGAGATTTCAAAAAATTTCTGCAAAAATACTGTTTTTATTGAAGGAAAAGAAGATTTCCCATTGAAACACGTCGGAAAATGTAATAGAATAGGAATTGCGGCAGGAGCCTCAACTCCTGAACGTATCATTAAGGAGGTTATTTCTACTATGAGTGAAGTCATCACTGAAACGAAGGATCTGCAGGAAGTACGGGAAGTAGAAGAAAAAGCCGTATCGGAAGCGGTACGGGAAGAGGTCGAAACAGTCGAAGCTCCCGCTGAAGAAGCGGCTGCGGCAGAGGCACCGGCTGAAAGGGAGGAGGCGCCGAAGACTGAAGAGGTTCCGGAGCAGGAAGAAGAAGCCAACGATATGCATGCCTTGATGGATGAAATCGAAAAATCTTTGAGACTGCCGGGAAGAGGCGAGGTCGTCACCG
>CAUHLX010000245.1 GCA_959606705.1 uncultured Bacillota bacterium
GAAACGCTGACCTATGCGGAATACGCGCGGCGCGGCTTTTTCCAGCTTTGTCTCATCGCGGGAATCAATTTGGCAGTCTTGGGACTGGCGTACCTGCTGGTAAAGAGGAAGTCGGAGGAAGCGGGTTCCGATGGGATGCTTCGATGGGAAACCGTGGTGCTGTCGGGCTTTACCTTGCTGCTGATCCTCACGGCGCTGAGCAAAATGGGGATGTATATCCACTATTACGGACTGACTCAACTGCGGGTTTACACCAGCTGGTTTATGGGCTTGCTTTTTCTGCTGTTCTGCGTGGTGATCGTCCGGCAGTTCGTCGGATTCAACGGCACGAAGGGGATGTTTGCCGTGTTCACCGTGGCGTTTCTGCTTCTGTGCTACGGGAATGTGGACGGCATGATCGCCAAGTACAACATCGAACGGTTTGAAGCGGGAACGCTGACCGCCTTTCAAGCCGGCGATTACCGGGAGCTTTCCGCGGGGGCGGTGCCCTATCTGGCGGAGCATTATAAAAAGCTGCCTGCGGAGGGGGAGACCGGGATGACCGAGGAACAGGCCCTGCGGAAAGCGGAGCTATATCTGATTTTAACAGGGGATTACAATTGGGAGAATCCGCATAAATACCCCTTTTGGTATGACGGAAAGCCGCAGGGCTGGAACATACAGGCGGTACAAGCGCAGAAAATCGCCGACCAGCTGATGAAGGAACCACCTGTGCGGTCACTGGAGCTTCGGGAAATGCGGCTCAATGGGGAGCTGGAGTCGGCAGAGGATTTGACCGCAGAATAAGGGAACGGAGCGGCTTGCGGTCAAACCGGCTTCGAATCATACGATGGAAAACAGCTTGTTCCGCTTTGGAGCGGCCCGGGGGTGGGCTTGCTCCTATTTTTTGTCATGCAACATATCGCCTCAAGTGACTCAATATACTGAGATTAAAGAGGTCGGAATTAAGGGGTCCGGCCGATCGAATATAAGTTTGGGGTGATTGAATTTGATTATAATGATACGAAAACGAACGTTAAAGCTGGTTGTTCCCTGCTTCCTGGCGGTTTGCCTGGCCGCGGGAGGTGCCGTGGGGATGGCGGGAAAGCTGGCGCCGCAGGCCCCTCAGACGGCGGAAACGGCGGCGGACGGCAACTGGGGCTTGAGCTTCCAGCAGGAGGGACAGACGCCGGTGGGGAACGCCACGGCGGATTTTCTCAAGCAGTATGACGCGTATTACGCGGGAGACCCCGGCAAAAAGGTGATCTATCTCACCTTTGACGCGGGTTATGAAAACGGCTATACGCCGGCGATCCTGGATGCCTTGAAAAAGCACAATGCCAAAGCGACCTTCTTCGTAGTGGGGAATTACATCGAAACCAGCCCGGATCTGGTGAAACGCATGGTGGCGGAGGGACATACGGTAGGGAATCATACCTTCCATCATCCGGATATGTCGAAGATCGGGGATCAGGCTTCCTTTCAGACGGAGCTGCAATCGCTGGAAAAGCTCTACAAGGAGACCACCGGTCAGGACATGAAAAAATACTACCGTCCGCCTCAGGGCAAATACAGTGAAAGCAATCTAAAGATGGCGCATGAAATGGGTTATAAGACGATCTTCTGGAGCCTGGCTTACGTGGATTGGTACGTCGATCAGCAGCCTTCCGCTCAAGAGGCCTTTGACAAGCTGCTTCCCAGGATTCATCCGGGAGCGGTGGTACTGCTTCACAGCACGTCCAAGACCAATTCGGAAATTCTGGATGAACTGCTGACCAAATGGGAGGCAGAGGGCTACACCTTCGGAACGATGGACGATCTGTGCGGCGTGTCATGAAAGGATTCGGGCCAGGGGCGAACTTTGGTGTAGGCTTTCGGGGCGTGAGTGTGGTATAATAAGGTTTCCCATACGAAAGAAAAGGAGATGGATATCTTGGTGGAATGGACCAATGAGATTCGTGTTCCCTACGCGGATACGGACGCGATGGGGATCGTATATCATTCAAATTATATTAAATATTTTGAGGTGGGCCGAGGAGAGCTGCTTCGTGGGATCGGATTTCCTTATCGGAGGATGGAAGAGGAAGGGATCATGCTCCCGGTCATCGAGTGTGCCTGCAAGTACAAGACGCCGGCGGTTTACGACGATGTGCTGGAGGTTCGATCCATGGTGGCGGAGGTCAAGGCGGCCACGATCACCTTGCATTATGAAATCCGCCGTCAGGAGGATGGCGTCCTTCTGGTAACCGGAATGAGCAAGCACGCGGTTACGAATACTTCTTTGAAGCCCGTGCGATTGAAAGCCCATTTTCCCAGCTTGTTTGATCAGCTTATTTAAAATCAACGAAACGACGAAAGGGATCGACTTCGACGGCGGCGGAAGGCCGGCCGGAGGACGATCCCTTTTTGTGGTTTCTATTCCGATGATTTGGATGCCGGAGCTATGGGAAGCCGAGGGCTTTGCTCCGATCTACAGAATGGCTCCCTCCGTGGACAGGGTGTGTACGCGAAGGGGAATTTCCCGGCCGGAGCGTTCCGCGGCCAGCCGGAGAGCCTCTTCTACCGCGCGAACGATTCCGCCGCAGCAAGGAACTTCCATACGGGTCACCGTAACACTGCGGATTGAATTCCGTTCAAAGATGGCGGCCAGCTTCTCGGTGTAATCGCCTTCGTCCAGCTTCGGACAGCCGATCAGAGTGATTCTCCCTCGCATGAAGCGGTCGTGGAAATCACCAAAGGCGTAGGCGGTGCAGTCCGCGGCGATCAACAGGTCCGCGTTTTCAAAGAAAGGCGCGTTGACCGGAGCCAATTTAATCTGTACGGGCCATTGCCGCAGCTCGGACACCAGCCCTTGCTGGTTTGGGGCGTTTCGCGATGCGGCTTGCTTGGCGGAGGATTCCGCTTGGGCAGAGGCGGCCGCACTTGAAGTGGGGCGCAGGCTTTTCATGGCACTGCCGGGACAGCCGCAGGGCAGCGGTTGGGTATGCTCCTGTGCGGGAGGGGCTTGTGTTTGGCCGCCGCGCTTGGCCAGGTGCTGTTGTACCGCGGCGTGATCGTAGGCCGCGGCTTCCCGTTCGATGAAGGTAATTGCGTTGGTGGGACAGGCCGGCAAACAGTCCCCCAATCCGTCACAGTAATCGTCACGAGTGAGCACGGCTTTTCCATCTTTCATTTCTATGGCTCCTTCGTGACAGGCCTCCGCGCACAGTCCACAGCCATTGCATTTTTCTTGATCAATTTGAATGATTTTACGAATCATAAGGTAGACACTTCCTTTCATTTGCTTTTGTATCTTGAGTATAGTACAATGAAACGGAAGATGTCGGTTGCATTTGCAACGTCGAATATTTTTTTTGTCGGCCCGTAATCGCGTAAAAATTCCGCGGGATCGACAAGCTGAAAATCATTCACGGGAAAGGAACCGGATTGCCATTGAAGAAACGGGAAAGAAAGCAGTTATCGGAAAAGCAGCTGGCGGAAAAACAGCTGACGGGAGAACGGCGGGGAAACCGACCGGAGGAGGAAGCACGGCTTGAAGTGCTGAGGCGATCCGTGCTCTTTGCCGGAATCGGCCGGGACGAGCTGGAGGCGATGCTGGGCTGTCTGAAAGCCAGAGCGCGCGATTATCGGGAGGGGGAGTTTATCCTTCACGCGGGGGATGCGGCTCGCGGCGTGGGCATTGTGATTTCCGGACGAGCGCAGATCGTAAGGGAGAATCTGCAAGGCAATCGCATGATTTTATCGGGACTGTCCGAGGCGGACCTCTTTGGGGAGGCGTTTGCCTGTTTGGAAGGAGCGGAGCTTGCGGTTTCCGTGGAAGCGGTAACGAATTGTCAGATCATGTGGCTGGACGTCAACCGCATCGTTACCGTTTGCCCATCGGCATGTCAATTTCACAGTCGGCTGATTCAAAATCTGCTGCGGGTGCTGGCGCATAAGAACGTAGAACTAAATGAAAAGGTTCGGCTGCTGTCACTGCCCAGCACCAGGGACAAGCTCTTGGACTATTTGAGCGGCTACGCCAGGCGGGCGGGCAGCCGCAGGTTTACCATTCCCTATAACCGCAGTCAATTGGCGGAATATTTGGGAGTGGATCGCAGCGCTATGTCCCGAGAGCTTTCCCGAATGCGGGATGCGGGAGTTTTGATCTTTGAACGCAACCAGTTTGAGCTGTTGGAAACGGCAATGAGAAGAGGAGAAATCCAAAATGGCGCGAAAGCCAATGAAAACCTTAAATGATCGAGGGAGATACCGAATTGGGATCCTTTCGGATACACACAATTTGCTGAGACCGGAGGTGATTTCCGTGCTGCGGGACTGTGACTGCATTCTGCACGCTGGAGATGTGAGCAATGCTCAAACCCTGGAAGAGCTTCGGAGGATCAACACGGTTTATGCGGTTCGGGGCAACAACGATAAGGGACCTTGGGCGGAGGAACTGCCGGAACAGCTGCGGATTACCATCGGCGGAGTTCGTTTTCTCATGGTACACAATCAGAAGGAGCTGCTGACGGGATGGAAGCCCGGCGAGGTGGAGGTAGTGGTATTCGGTCACTCTCACAAATATGATTGCGAGGAGCGGGAGGGTGTCCGGTGGCTGAACCCCGGCAGCTGTGGAAGACGGCGGTTCGGAT
>CAUHLX010000246.1 GCA_959606705.1 uncultured Bacillota bacterium
AGTCCCACCGTTTTCAGCGTGACGGTCTTGCCGCCGGTGTTGGGTCCGGTAATGACCAGGGTATCGTAAGCGCCTCCCAGAGAAATGCTGATGGGAACCACTTTTTTCTTGTCGATGAGAGGATGCCGTCCCTCTTTGATGCGCAGAAGCCCCTTCTCGTTCATGGAAGGCTCCGTGGCCTTCATGGCGGCGGACAGCTTTCCCTTGGCAAAGATGAAGTCCAGCCGCAGCAGGAGCTTCTGGTTGTTGAGCAGCTCCTGACGGACCGCTCCGATCAAAGCCGAAAGCTCCGCCAGAATTCGCTGCATTTCCTTCTTTTCCGCCAGCTCCAGCTCCCGCAGCTGGTTGTTCAGGTCCACGATGGCCTGAGGCTCGATAAACAGCGTGGCGCCGCTGGCCGACTGGTCGTGGACGATGCCGGGGAATCTGCCCCGATGTTCCTGCTTCACCGGAATGACGTAGCGGCCCTGCCGCATGGTCACGATGGCGTCTTGAAGCAGGGTGCGATTGGCGGACGAGCTGATCATACTGTTGAGCTTGTTTCGGAGATTTTCATTCTGCAGCCCGATGCTCCTGCGGATGCGACGCAGCTCGGGGCTGGCGCTGTCGCTCATCTCGTCCTCGGAAAGAATGCAGCGGTCGATCTCGTCCTCCAAATGCTTCTGCACGCTGATGGCTTCCGCCAAGCCTCGAACCACCGGAAGCTCCGGAAGGTCGCTGCTTAAAAACGCCTTGGCGTTCCGGGCGGCCTGAAGATTGTAAAGCACCTCCAGAAGCTGCTTCATGGTCAGAGTGCCGCCCTTGTCGGCCAGGTTGATCAGCCCTCCCACGTCGTAAAAGCCGCCCAGGGGAAGGGCCCCCTTTCGCATAATGACGGAAACCGCTTCCGTGGTTTCCGTCAATGAATCTTTAATTTCGTACATGTCAAAAGACGGCTTCAGTGTTCCGATCCGTTTCCGAGTCATTTCCGATGCCGCCTGAGCACACAGTAATTCCTTTATTTTATCGTATTCCAATACCCGGTATGCCTTATCGTTCATATTCTCCTATACGTTTTCCTCTACGATTTTTTTATACC
Source organism: uncultured Bacillota bacterium (assembly GCA_959606705.1). Taxonomy (GTDB): domain Bacteria; phylum Bacillota; class Clostridia; order Peptostreptococcales; family Anaerovoracaceae; genus CAUHLX01. The sequence goes on from CAUHLX010000246.1 coordinate 1,079, forward strand.
GGTCCAGCTCACCCTTTAACTGGATGTTCTCCATCTGAAGATCGAAGAAGCTGTTTTCGATGTCCTTGCACTTGGCTTCCAGCTCCTTCACCTCGGACGAGGTGCTGACCTTGGCGTCCTCCTGAGCGGAGAGGCGCTTGACCAGATCTTCGTTTTTCTTCTTCAGGTTCCGGTATTTTTCCTCCAGCTCTTTGTGATAATTGCTCATGGTGGACAGCTCAATAGACTTTTCATTGTAGAGCTTCTGCAATTCGTCCATGTGATCCAGATTGTTCTGGGCGTCCTCTTTATATTCTAGGAAGCTTCGCTTCGCTTCGTCCCAAAGCTGAACATAATGCTGCGCGTCCTTTTCCAGCTGCTCGCACTTCACTTTCAAGGACGCGTTTTCGTCCTCTCTGCGAAAATAGTCGTCCGCCGCGTTGACTGCCGCCAGCACGGCCAGCGACGACATGCCGCCGGAGGGCATGCCCTCCGCGATCTCCCGCATCTTACGGTCCACATAATCCGCCACCTTGAGGATGTGTTCCCGGGTCATCTCGCCGGCAATGGTGTATTCCTGTCCGTAGATTTTCACCGTGACTCTGTTGATGTCTGCCATAGCTCGCACCTCTCCTTGTCTGCTCACTCTGCTACATTTCGCGGAGAACCGCGTTCAGCTCCGATTTCAACTCCGCCAGCACCTTGTCGTGCACCTTGCCCACTTCCTCGTCGGTGAGCGTGTGATCCGCCGCCCGATAGGTCAGGCTGAAGGCCACGCTCTTCATGCCCGTCTGAATCGGCTTGCCGCGGTATACGTCAAACAGCGCCACATCTTCCAGAATTCCGCCACCCGTCCTGCGAATGAGGGCTTCGATCCGGCCTACGGTATCCTCCTCCTTCACCACGAGAGCGATGTCCCTGGCGGTGGAAGGATATTTGGGAAGCGGCTTATAAGCCTTTTCGGTATCGGCCATCCGGCAGATGGCGTCGAAGGACAGCTCACAGAGGTAAGCCTTTACGCTCAGTCCGTAGTTTTCCGCCGTTTCGGGATGCAGCTCACCCATGATGCCCAGGGGCTCACCCTTGCAGAACAGCTTGGCGCAGCGTCCCGGGTGGAAGGCTGCACGGTCCGAACAGGCTTCGAATTCCGCCTGAATTCCCAGCTTTGACAGCAGCTCCACCACGCCGCCCTTTAACGTGAAAAAGGTCTCTCCCGGTCCGTAAACCGCCATGCACAGGGAATCGTGCTCCTCCGGCAGGTGTTCGTCGTTGTCCAGAATATTAAAGAAGGTATTTCCCAATTCGAACGCTCTCACGTGAGCGATGTTTCTGGAGTCGTTTCTGGCCAGCACCTCCAGCATATTGGGAGCCAACAGGGTCCGCATCACGCTGGTATCCTCTCCCAGAGGATTGATCAGCTTCACCAGCTTGCGCTCCGGCGCGTCCTCCGCGATACGAACCTTATCCAGACCCTTGGGACTGACGAAGGAATAGGTCTGAATTTCATTGTAGCCCATCCCGGTCAGCGCTTCCTTGGCCAGATCCCGGCGTGTCTGCTTGGCGGGCTTCCCGGCTTGATTGTTTCCTTTGGGAATGGTGACCGGCATCCGGTCGTAGCCGTAAATCCGTCCCACTTCCTCGATATAGTCTACTTCCTCCATAAGATCCAGCCGCACGGTGGGAGGAGTCACGCGAAGGTGATCGCCCAGGTGCAGGGTGTCCATCTCCAGACGGCGGAAGATTTTTTCCATTTCCTTGGCGGGCAGCTCGATGCCCAGAACCTGATTGACTCGGGAAACCCTCACATCCATCGGCTGTGCGGTCACCTTTTCGGGATAAATATCCACGCGGCCTCTGGTCACGGTGCCTGCTCCTAAAATCTCGATGAGACGGCAGACCCGATCCGCCGCTTCCTCCGACAGGTTGGGATCCAGCCCTTTTTCATAACGGGCGGACGCCTCCGTGCGAAGTCCCAGCTTTTTAGAGGTGGCCCGGATGTTGTCGGCGTCGAAATTAGCGGCCTCCACTACGATCATGGTGGTGTCCTCTTCGATTTCCGAGTTCAATCCGCCCATCACGCCGGCCAGCCCGATGGCCTTCTCCTGATCGCGGATCATCAGCATATCGGACGTAAGCGTGCGTTCATTCCCATCCAGAGTGGTGAACTTTTCACCTTCCGAGGCCACGTCCACGGTGATCTTACTGCCGGCGATGCTGCGAATGTCAAAGGCGTGGAGCGGATGGCCGTATTCCAGCATGACGTAGTTGGTGATGTCCACGATGTTGTTGATGGGACGCATTCCCGCGTAGATCAGACGCTTCTGGAGCCACCAGGGAGACTGTTCGATTTTTACGTCCTTCACCACTCGCGCCACATAGCGGCGGCACAGGTCGGGACGCTTCACCTCCACCTCGATGTATTCCTTGGCCTTATCGTCTTCCGCCAGACAGATGACGTCGGGATAGGACAGCGGCTTGTCAAAGGTGGCGGCGGCTTCTCTGGCCATGCCGATCATGGACAGACAATCGGGGCGATTGGGGGTAATTTCAAAATCCACCACGTCGTCCACCAAGCCCATGGCGGTGACGATATCCGTTCCGGGGGTGTATTCCATGCCGGGAGCGCTGTTGAGAATCCAGATGCCGTCCTTATGAACCACCGGAACCACTTTATCCGCAAAGCCCAGCTCCGACGCCGAGCACAGCATGCCGTTGGACTCCACGCCTCTCAGCTTGCCCTTTTTTATGGTCACTCCGCCTTCCTGCTTCAGCTGACCGTGCAGGGGACCGGGAATTTTACTGCCGTGAGTGGCTACGGGAACGTAATCCCCTTCCGCGATGTTCGCCGCTCCGGTCACGATTTGCAGGGGTTCGCCCTGCCCTACGTCCAGCTGGCAAATCACCAGCTTATCCGCGTCGGGATGCTTTTCGATGGAGAGAATCCTTCCCACCACCACCTTGGAGATCCCTTCTCCGAAATGCTCCACGGTCTCGATGTTGGAGCCGGACATGATCATCCGATCACAGAAGGTTTCCACATCCGCGTCCACGGCCGTATATTCTTTGATCCAATTAATGGGTACCAGCATAATTTCTATTCCTCCTATTTGAACTGATCGATGAACCGCATGTCGTTTTCATAAAAGAGACGAATGTCCTCCACGCCGTACTTCAGCATGGCGATTCGCTCCACACCCATCCCGAACGCAAAACCGGTGTACTTTTCCGTGTCCACGTGGCCCACCGCCAAAACGTGAGGATGCACCATTCCGCAGCCCAGAATCTCGATCCAGCCGCTGCCCTTGCAGACTCGGCAGCCCTTGCCTCCGCATTTGAAGCAGGAGACGTCCATCTCCGCCGAGGGCTCCGTAAAGGGGAAGTGATGGGGACGGAATTTGGTCTTCATCGAGGAACCGAACATCTGCTTGGCAAAGGAGTCCAGCGTGCCCTTCAGATCCGCCATGGAAATGCCCTCATCCACCACCAGACCCTCCACCTGATGAAACATGGGGGAATGGGTGGCGTCGGGCGTGTCGCAGCG
>CAUHLX010000247.1 GCA_959606705.1 uncultured Bacillota bacterium
GAGGATCTGTTTGCCAGACTGCTGCCGCGCATTCATTCCATCGTTTGGGAGATCAATCGCCGCCACGGAGCCGATCTGATGAAGGCGTTTCCCAATGAAGAAGCTCTGCGCAAGGAAATGGCGATCATCGAGGACGGCAAACTGCGGATGGCAAATCTCTGTGTGGTGGCGTCCCACAGTGTCAACGGCGTTTCGGCTCTGCACAGCCAAATTTTGAGAGAGAAGCTGTTCCATGGCTTTTATCGCATGACCCCCGAGAAATTTACCAATGTGACCAACGGAATCGCCTACCGGCGCTGGTTGTGCCAAGCCAACCCTCGACTGGCGGATTTCATCGAGGAGCTGTGCGGTCCGGCCTTCCGTAAGGACGGATCGGCGTTGGAGGATCTGATGAAGTATCGGGAGGACCCGGCGGTTCACGCGAGGCTTTCGGAGATCAAGCTGGAAAACAAACGCCGTCTGACAGACTATGTAAAGGAACACAACGGCCTCGACATCGATCCCCACAGCATCTTCGACGTTCAGGTGAAACGGATGCACGAATACAAGCGGCAGCTGCTGAACCTGTTTCACATCATGTACCTTTACAATCAAATCAAAGAGAATCCCAATCAGGAGCTCTATCCCCGGACCTTTTTCTTCGCCGGCAAGGCGGCGGGCGGCTACTACATGGCCAAACAGGTCATCGCGTTAGCCTATCAGCTGTCCCAGCTGATCGACAAGGACCCCGACGTAAGGGATCGGATCAAGGTGGTCTTTTTAGAAAACTACTCGGTTTCTCTCACCGAGCTGATCATGCCGGCGGCGGGGGTGTCCGAGCAGATTTCGCTGGCAGGCAAGGAAGCGTCCGGGACCGGCAATATGAAGCTGATGATCAATGGCGCGGTCACCGTCGGCACCCTGGACGGAGCCAATGTGGAGATTCATCAGCAGGTAGGAGACGATAACATCTTCCTCTTCGGCATGACGGTGGATCAGGTGGAGGAACTGCGGAAGTCCGGGCAGTACAGCCCTTGGGCGCTCTGTCAGAAAAACCAGGCCATCAGCGGCGTGGTGAGACTGCTGTCGGGAGGCATCAACGGAGTCATGTTCAGTGAGCTGCTGAATTCCATTACCACGGGCTACAACGGGGCGGCGGATCCTTATTTTGTCATTCAAGATTTCGATTCCTACCGGCAGGCTCAGAAACAGGTGGAGATCGCTTATCGGGATGCTCATCGGTGGAATGCCATGTCTCTGACCAATATCGCCAAATCCGGAGTGTTTTCCGCGGATCGGGCGGTGCGTGAATATGCGGAACAGATCTGGCACATTGCGCCCATTCGCCGGGAGGAAATCAAAAAATAGGGGGTTCGGAGGATGAGAATCCAATTTGAATCGAGGAAGCTGGAATGCAAATCGCCTTTCGGGGCGGTTTGCGCTCATGAGGAGATGTTTTTTCGGATTGGCGTAAGCCACGTGGCGGGAGCGGCGGAGCCGGTTTCCGCCACGCTTTTTTTTCGGGAAGACGGACAGGAAAAACGCCCGGTTTGTACGGGAACGGCGGAAGACGGCGGACCGGAAGAACGCGATTTCCATTTTCGCCATCGGGAGGAGCGTCCGGGACTGTATTTTTACGGCTTTTCCGTGCACTTTGCCGACGGCACCGCGGAAGAAACCGGGGAGTATCAGCTGACCTGCTATCAGGAGGATTACCACACGCCTGACTGGCTCAAGGAAGGAGTGATGTATCAAATCTTTCCGGATCGCTTCGCGCGGAGCGGGAGCTTCGTTCCTCCCCGGCAGAGCAAGGATTATGTCCTTCGAGAAGATTGGGGCGGCGCTCCGATTTCCGGGCCGGCGGAGGATGGGAGGGTCTGGAACAACGACTTCTTCGGAGGCAATCTGCGGGGAATCACGGAACGGCTCGCCGATTTAAAGGAGTTGGGAGTGACGGTGCTCTATCTCAATCCGATTTTCGAAGCGTTTTCCAACCATCGCTACGACACGGCCGATTATAAGAAAATCGATCCTCTACTGGGAACGGAAGAGGATTTTCGAGAACTGTGTCAAGAAGCGGCGGGGAGAGAAATCCGGGTGGTGCTGGACGGAGTGTTCAACCATACCGGTTCGGACAGTCTCTATTTCAATAAAACAGGCAGGTTTCCGGAGGTGGGCGCTTATCAAAGCCGGGACTCCGCCTATTCTTCCTGGTATACCTTTTCGGAATTTCCGGACCGCTATGATTGCTGGTGGGGAATCGACACTCTGCCGTCGGTGAATGAAACGGAGGAGAGCTATTTAAATTATATCCTGAGGGATGAGGATTCGGTGGTCCGGCATTGGCTGCGGCTGGGAGCGTCCGGATTTCGTCTGGATGTGGCCGACGAGCTGCCCGATTTGTTCTTGGATGAACTGCGACGGGTGGTCAAGGAGGAAAAACCCGACGCCGCGGTGATCGGAGAGGTCTGGGAGGACGCATCCAACAAAGTGGCCTACGGTCGAAGACGACGGTATTTTCAGGGAAAACAGCTGGACAGCGTGATGAATTACCCCTTGAAAGAGGCCCTGATCCGCTTTCTGAAAGGGGGAATTACGGCGGCCGAGCTGGGCGGACAGGTGGAAGTCCTTCGGGAAAATTACCCGGCGCCGGCTTTTTACTCTCTCATGAATATTCTGGGAACTCACGATACCCCCAGGATTTTAACGGTGCTGGAGGATCGACGGCTGTTGTTTTCCGCCCTTTTGATCTGGGCGTTCCTGCCGGGAATTCCCTGCGTTTATTACGGAGATGAGCTGGGGATGGAGGGAGGAAGAGACCCGGACAATCGAAGGTGCTATCAGCCCGAGGGAGCGGACCCGGAGATTCGGGGATTTTACCGCAAGGTGCTGGGACTGCGAAATCGGATCGATAAAATCGGCACGATGGAGTTGGAGCCGATCTCGCTGCCCGAAGGAGGCGAATCCTGCTGGGCCTTTCAGCGAGTGAGAGAAGACCGTAGGGTGCTGGTCTGTGTCAACGTGGGAGAAACGGATTTTCGTCTGGACCCCGGACTTGGACCGAAGGAAGGGATCGAAGATTTTATCACCGCCGGTTACGTGGATTTTTCCGATCTGCGCACCTTCCGCATGGCGGGTAAGGCCGGTGTGGCAGTGGTGATTTCTTCGATTGGCGATCGTTAGCTGTCACCAATTTCCGCTCTTCGTCATATCCTATATCGGGTGATATTCTTGAAAAGACGAGTGCGTGGAAAAAAATCGGGAATTCGGTTGGCAGGGCTGTTTCTGGCTCTGGCCGGAACGGGTATCGTGATCCGCCTGATTCCGGTGACCATATGGTACGGAATGCTGGGAGGATTGGTCCTGCTGTTTTTTCTGGTGCTGTTTTTAACTCGGTAAAGACGAGACGGGAGTGTGATGGCTGTGGCAAAGAAAAAGAAGTGCGGCTGTGGGTGCGGCTGCGGATTTCGCAGTGGGGAGATCGAACTGTTCGGACTGATCCTTTTTATCATAGGTTTGGTGACTCTCTGTGCGTTTCTCCTGCCGTCCAAAATCTGGATGATCGTGCTGGGACTGCTGATGATTTTCTGCGGATTTAAGCTGTTCACCAGTTGATTATGTTATTTTCGTGAACAAATGGTGATGTCGGCGTAAATTTACCCGGATTCTCCGGCAATGATTAGACAAACCATCACCAATCCTGTATAATGGTACGGAAATCAGGAATGGGAGGAGGGGAATCCAATGCAGACTTTAATGCAGAGCCAAGGAATGTATAATTTTGCGCTCTTTCTTCAGTTTGTGTCCATGATCCTGCAGCCGATCTTATACATCGTCGGGATCGTTGCGCTGATCTTTGTCATTCGTGCGCTGCTGGTTTATGTGAAGAAGAACAAACCGGCGGCCGCGATCGCGACGGAACAGCCGATTCAGGCGGAAGGAAGCGTGTTTGGCGCCACGTCCGTCGAAACGATGGCCGAGGCGGAAGCCGAGACTGACGCCGAGACCGATGCGCCGGCGGAAGAAGGATCGGAAGCATAAGCTTTGAAACAGCGAAACGGATAGAAAAAAACCTGCAAATGAATTTGCAGGTTTTGCGCTTTTTTGGTCTCTTTTTAGATTGCCCGGGTTACTTTACCGGAACGGATGCATCTCGTGCACACGTTTTTTCTGGAGACGGTGCCATTTTCGATGACTCTGACCGTCTGGATGTTGGCGTTCCATTTTCTTCTGGTATGTCTATTGGAATGGCTCACGTTGTTTCCCGAAACCTGGCCCTTGCCACAAATCTCACATTTTCTCGACATTCTGCTGCACCTCCTTTTTTCCGCGCATCGTACAACCGACATTATAGCACACTAAGAATGGCTTTGTAAAACTTTTTTTTTTAAATTTTTCCTGTGGGGCATTTCGGTTTGCCGGGCTTTCGGGTTTATGGTAGAATGAGGGAGAAATTGACCACGTTGAGAGGGATCAAAGAGGGGAATTCCATGCTTTACAGAGAGACGACGGAAGAAGGAAGCATCACGCTCTATCGGCCGGTGATCCGTACCTTGATTTCAGAGGTTATGGAGAGCTTTGGCGGAAAAGTTCAATTTGCCGGACAGCATAAAGGAAA
>CAUHLX010000248.1 GCA_959606705.1 uncultured Bacillota bacterium
CGCGTAGATTCCGTGCAGGGGATTGAACTCCTCTACCGGACTGTCGGAACCCGCGGCCACCACCACACCCATATCGTGAAACTTCTTCCAGTTATATGACATCTCGGCTCGATGCCGGCCCACCCGGTCCTCCACGATGGCGATGTCCGAAGCCAGGAACACCAGCTCCAGCCCGCCGATGATGTGATATTTTGCAAAGTCTTCGATAATTCCCTCCGTGGTAATCTGGCAATGGTCGATGCCAAAACGAAGGTCTTTTCCCGGATTCTTTTCGATGATTTTGATAAACGCGTCTAAAACGGTTCGCATGGCCCGATCGCCGATTCCGTCGGAAACCAGCTGCAGCCCGTTTTCAAAGGCACACTGAGTCAGTGTTTCCATTTCGTCCTTCGTAATATACATCTCTCCGGTATTGTCTTCTTTGCCCGGCGGGTTGTCGCTGTAAGGCTCTCTCAGCGCGGCGGTTCTGCCACCTAGAGACCCGTCGGTGATGGTTTTGAACGGCCCCACCCGGAAGAAAGGACTGCCGTCTCCCGTTCGGTAGCCTAACGTGAGAAAATCCTTCAGTTCTTCGATGGTAGCCAGATGCAGCATCAGGTTGACCCGAAGGGGCAGCTTGCCTTCTTGATCCAGTTCAAAATAGGCTTGCAGGATTTCACGGAAGGTCCCTGCCCTCAGCAGCTCGAAATCATCGGTCTGAACCGAGGTGATGCCGGCGGTCAGATATTCCTCGCAGGCGTGGAGAATGCACTTCTTGATCCGTTCCACTCCCAGCTTGGGGATGATCCGGTAAATGATTTCCGTAGCCAGCCCGGTGAGCAGCCCGGTAGCGATGCCTTCTCCATCTACCTCGATCTGGCCTCCCTCGATCTGCTGAGGATGATCGTAAATTCCCGCCAGCTTCAGCACGTTGGTGGTCACCACGGAAACCTGTGCGCAGGTCCTTGTCAGCACCACGTGATAATCGCCGAATTCTTCATCCAGATCGTGACGAGTGGGCATGATCTTCCCGGGCCAAAGGTTCTGATCCCAGCCTCGGCCTTCCACCCAGGCGCCCTTCTCCACCTTGTTGTCGCGAATGTAGGCTCTCAGCCGTTCCTTCATTTCCTCCAAGCTGGCGCAGTCGTTGAGGTCCGCCACCTCCAGACTGTATCCGTAGCTGAGCAGATGCATGTGGCTGTCATTGAAGCCGGGCAGCACCGTTTTCCCCTCCAGATTTACCAGCTTTGTCTCCGAGGTCTTTCCCGCCAGAACCTCCTGGTCGGAGCCCGCGCAAACCACCTTGCCGTCCGTTACACCTACGGCCTGAAAGCGGCTCCCCGCCTGGTCCATCGCGTAACCATTCCCATTGTAGAAAATCGCGTCCATTCTTTTTTCCTCCTGTTCTGACTCACACCGGCCGCCGCTGATCAGCGAACGGCTCCCGTCAACACTCCCCCGCAAATGACTTCTTCTACTCGTATCTCATGCAGGTGCTCCGGTTTTACTTCGTAGGGATCCCGGTCCGTTACCGCCAAATCCGCCAGAAAGCCTTCCCGAATCATGCCCCGCCGATTTTCTTCTCCCACGGACTTAGCCGATCCTGTGGTGTACAGCGCCAACGCCTCTTTGAGAGTCAGCTTTTCATACGGCCGCCAGCCGCCGGACGGTTCTCCTTCGAGACTGGTTCGGCATACCGCCGCCCGAATTCCGTAGAACGGAAGATAGGTTTCCACCGGGCAGTCCGAGCTTCCCGCCAGCCCGATTCCCTGTTCCAGCAGAGTGTGCCAGGCGTAGATGCTCCCCTGTTCCTCCTTAGCAATCCGTTGGGACACCAGCTGGTAATCCGAAGGGACAAAGGTGGGCTGAATATCCGCCAGAAAAGACAGCCTGGCCAGCTCTTCGATCTGTTCATACGAAGAAAGCTGACAGTGAACGATCCGTGGCTCCTTCCCCGGCGCGGGTGCGCCGAACTCCGCTTCCAGCCTGGCGGTCAGGGCCAGCAGCTGGTCGATGGCCCGGTCTCCGATGGCGTGACAGGCCAGCTGTAACTCCCGTTCCCGGCAGTACCTTCCGATCTCGTAAAGCTCTTGGTCCGTAAAGTTCAGCACGCCTACGGCTTGTGGATTATCCGCATAAGGCCGATTGACCGCCGCGGTCCAGCCCCCTAGAGAACCATCCAGCAGCACCTTGATGGTCTTGATGGAAAACCAGTCGTCGTTTTCCAGTTCTTCGGCAGTCTCCATGATCGTCTCCAGCTCCGCCAGACTGCTGACCTGGACCTGTTCGATGATCCGCAGAGGCAGCCGGCCATCCTTTCGAAGCTGATCGTATGCTTTGAGAATATTTTTTTTAGAACCTTCGTCGGCAAAGGCCTTCATATCATCCGTCTGGATGGTGGTGAAGCCGCTGCGCCTCATTCCCTCCGCTGTCTCTAAGATGATCCGGCGAATCTCCTCCTCGCCGTACGGAGGCCGATGAATCAGCACCACATTGTTGATGGCGTCCTCGAAAATCAACCCGTTGGGCCGGCCATCCTCAAAACGCCCGATTTCCGGGGATGTCTCCGCCGCCCCGGCGCTTTCTTGGTCTTCCTCCCCTTCCAATCCGCAGAGCTCCAGCACCTTGCTGTTCACCGCGGCGATGTGAATGCAGATTCTTTTGATAAATATGTAATGCTCCGTGGACACCGCGTCCAGATCCTCTCGATCCGGCATCCTCTTATCCGTAAAATTTTCGTGATTCCAGCCGGAACCGATCACCCAGCTCCCCGGTTTTTTTTCATTTTCCCGAATATGCTTTCGCAGAAGCTCCTGCACCTCCACCACTGAACGGGCGCCCGAAAGGTCCACGCAGTCCGTCTGAGTCGCTCCATAAGCGATCATGTGCAGGTGGCTGTCGTGAAACCCCGGCAGCAGACACCGGCCCGCCAGATCGATCACCTTCAGCTCCCCTCCGCCATCTCCGCCGCTCAAACGCGCCGCGTCCTCCCGGGACAGATCCAGCGCTTTGATGACGCCGTTTTCCACATAAACGCTCTCCGCCTCCGGCCGCTGAGAATCCATGGTGTAAATCCGTCCGCCGCCGATCCATAAGTTATTCATCCTATCCTCCGTAAACTAATTTAAGTTCATTATAAACATGCTCCGTAAAACAACCGTTAATTAATTATCATTTTTTTGTTGGTGCGAAAAACAATTTGTAGTTTCTACGTTGGCGGATGGTCCTGGGATCGCGGACGGCAGCTTATCCTAGTTTCACCAAAAATATAAAAAAGGTTAGGAATTAGGTGGATTTCTAACCTTTTCCGCATGAAAGTGATCGTTTCGGATAACAACCGCTTTGACGCGCTGCATATTTTCAATTGAACGGATTACTCTTAACCTTTTTAGAAATACGGCACCTAATTAAGATAAGATCGTGGCAGTGAATGAAATCTTCGCCTCTTCGTGTTCTAATACGGCTGTTCCTCGAACTCGTCCACGCCGATGTCGTGGATGACATTGTTCAGCCATTTCTTCGATCGATAGCGCCAGACACAAAGCCCCATTTTGACCAGCTCCTCCGACTGGGCCGCCAGAACCACCAGATAGACCGGCAGCTTGATCCAAAGCGCGCCCAGAAATACCACGGGTACGCCCACCAGCCAGATGGTGCACATCTCCGCCGCCATGGCGAAACGGGTGTCGCCTCCGGCCCGAAAGGAACCGGTAATATTCAGTCCGTTAAACAGCTTCACCGCCATGAAAACGCCATAAACCATTAAGATTCTTACGGTGTAATCCGCTCCTAACGGGGTGAATCCAAACAAGCTCACGATCGCTCTCGAGGATAAGATCAGCAGTCCTCCGGAACACAGGCCCACCACGACGCCGATCTTCAGCAGGCGTTTGGACAGCGCGTAAGCGTAATCCATCTCCCCGCGGCCCAGCCGCTGACCGACCAAGATCAGCATGGCCTCTCCCAGGCTGAAAATCGCCATTACAAACAAATTGTTAATGGTGCTTCCCGCTTGAACGGAGGCCATCTCCGTCACCCCCATGCGTCCGTACGCCGCGTTGTAGGCCGATGTTCCGATCACCCACATGCCCTCGTTGAGAGTGGTAGGCAGCGCGTTGTAGAGAATTCGTTTCACCAAGCGGGAGGGCCAGCCGAAAAACTCCCGGAATTTCCCGCAGAGGAGGTTCCTCCGCCCGAAGACCACGAAAAGAATGAGACTCATCTCCAGCAAACGGGCGATGGACGTGGCCAGAGCGGCTCCGGCCACACCCAAACGAGGTGCCCCGAAGCTGCCGAAGATCAGCACGTAGTTCAAAAAGGTGTTCGCAGCAAAAGCCGCGATGCTGATTTTCAGCGGAATGCCGGCCTGCTGAGTCGCTCTAAGCGCTGTGGTAAAGGGCACGGTAACGCTGGTGCATAAAAAGACCACCGCCGCGGTGCGGATGTAGTCCACGCCCAGATCGATGGCCGCCGGAATATTGGTAAATACCCGCAGGACTAGTTCGGGGAAAAAGACGGCGGGAATGAAAAAGAAGGCGCTGACCGTCAAGCACATGGTAATGGCAAAACCGATGGATTTGCGGATGCTGGCAAAATC
>CAUHLX010000249.1 GCA_959606705.1 uncultured Bacillota bacterium
TTCCGGATAGATGGAAACCGACAGATCCGAGGGCAGCAGCACGCTGGACAGGAAGGAACGATAGGCGGTGGTGTTCATGGGAGAAATCGGCGTAATCTGCAGCAGATTGAGCCGCGGATCGACGATGCTGCCTCCCAGAGCATAGTTGTAAGCCGTGCTCCCCGCAGGTGTGGCCACCAAAATTCCGTCCCCGCTGAATCGTTCGATGTAGCTGTCGCCAATGGATAAATTCAGGTGAATCGACTGAGAGCGGTCCCCTTTGATCACGATTTCATTCAGTGCCCGGTAGACCACCTTTTCCCCACCGCTTTCCACGGTGGCCACTACGGTTTTCAACTTCTGTTCGTTGTACTTTCCCTGCTGGTATTTAAAAATAAACTCGTCCAGCTCGTCGGGGTGGAGCTCCTGGAAAAATCCCAGGTGCCCCGTATTGACCCCTACGAACGGAATGTCCGGAAAACCATACTTGTGCAGTGATTTCAGAAACGATCCGTCGCCTCCGATGCAGAAGATCAGCTCAGCCTCTTCATCAAACTGTCTGGGAACCACAAAACCGCTCTTTTCCAGCTTTCGCTTTAAAAGATGCCGTGTCTCCCGGGACACTTCCGTTCCATTGGTAAATATATTGATCTTTCTCAATTCCTCCATCCGCAAGCTCCCTGCTTCTCTCCTCATTGTCTCCGCGTCAAATCAGTTCGTCCAGCTGATCGATGAGCCCTTCAAACGTATCCATGGCCAGCTCGATGGGTTCGGGCTTGCTCATATCCACTCCCGCGATCTTCAACAGGTTGATGGGATCGTCCGAATCACCGGTCTTTAAGAACTTGATGTACTGATCCCGCGCCGCCGGGCCTTCCTCCAAAATCTTCTTGGACAGGGCCGTGGCCGCCGAATAACCGGTCGCGTATTTGTAAACATAGAATGAGTTGTAGAAATGCGGAATCCGCGCCCATTCCATCGAAATGAAATCGTCGTACACCACGTTCTCACCAAAATACTTGCGGTTTAAGGCTCCGTAGGTCTTGCTGAGCCATTCCGCCGTCAGCACCTCGCCCTCTTCCACCGCCTGGTGAGTCAACAGCTCAAATTCCGCAAACATGGTCTGGCGGAACAGGGTGGTGCGAAACTCTTCAATGTAAAGGTTCAGCAGATATTTCTTTTCCTCCGGGTCCGCGGCCTTGGACAGCAGATGCTTCATCAGCAGCGATTCGTTAACCGTGGAGGCCACCTCCGCCGTAAAGATGGAGTGGCTCCCATAAACGTAGGGCTGGGCCTCTCTGGTATAATTGGAATGCATGGAGTGTCCCATCTCGTGAATGATCGTAAACACATCCTGCAAGCGTCCGGTGTAGTTCAGCAGAATATAGGGATAGCTGTCATACGTCCCGAAAGAGTAGGCGCCGCTGGTCTTTCCCGGCGTCTCATATACGTCGATCCAGCGCTGTGACAGACCTTTGTTCATCCGAGCCAAATAATCCTCTCCCATGGGAGCCAAACCCTCCCGCACCATATCCAGCGCTTTTTCATAGGGAATGTTTTCCGCATGTGCCGGCGGCTGCACCAGAGGCACGTATACGTCATACATATGAATGTCGTCCAGCTTCAGCGCCCTGCGGCGAATCTCCACGTAGCGATGCAGCAGCGGCAGGCGGCTGTTCACCGTATCCACCAGATTTTTGTAGACCGAAAGAGGAACGTTATCTCCGGACAGCGCCGCTTCGATGGCCGAAGGATATTTGCGGATGCGCGCAAACACCGTGTCGCCTTTGGTGTTGTAGTTGTAGGTGGCGGCCAGCGTGTTCTTCTGCTTCACATAGGCGTCATACATGTGCTCATAGGCTTCCTTGCGAACCCGACGGTCCGGCGACTGCAGCAGACCGATGTAGTTGCCGTGGGTCACCTCCACCTCGTCCCCATCCTCATCCGCAAGCGTGCCGAATTTGATGTCCGCATCGTTGATCATTCCGAAAATATCGTTGGTAGCGGAAGTCAGCTCACTGAATTGAGCCATGAGTCTCTCCTCCGCCTCCGAAAGAACATGCGACTTTTCCCGGAGCAGGTCCGTAAATACGTAACGATAGATGCGAAGCTCCTCATTTTCGTCCAAAAATCCCAGCAGCCGTTCCTCCGGCATCGCCAGCAGCTCCGGAGTGACAAAGGCCATGTGCGCCGCCGTCTTGGCCATCAGTGTCTGCGCCCGATCGGTCATCGCCTGGTACTTGGAAACCCGGTTGTCCTCGTCCCGCTTCATCCTCGCATAGACGTAAACCCGTTCCAGCTCCAGGAAAATCCCGTCCTTCTCCTTCATGGCGGCGAGCAGCTGTTCCGCACTTTCGGAAAGCGTTCCCGCAAATGTTCCAAAAGCCTCCGCCCGCCGTTCCACCTCTTTATAATCCGACTCCCATTTCTGTTCATCGGTGTACATCTCCTCGATATTCCATTTATACTGCGGATCGATCTGATCCCGTTCCTTCACCTTTTTCTCGTTTCCCATAGACGCTGTTCCTTCCCTTTCCATATGGCATTCCGTCTTACACGGTTACGATTATTATATATCCAAACACTGGTATTATACAACCGGCGCTTTTGTGAAGAACTTAATAATTTGTTAAGTTTCCTATCGTCCTTTGGTAAGAATTGCTCCCTAGAATAGAAGGTAACAACACCATGTGAAAGAGAGCATGGGGGACAAAGGGGAATATCATAATGAACAGCAAGAAGAAATCCATTCTATTAATCGCCGCACTTCTGGCGGCCTTTGGAGCGATCACCCTCTTATTCGGCGAGCCGCTGGTCCGTTTCGCGGCCAACCCACGGCAGCTGCGGGACTTGGTGGACACCTTGGGGCCCGCCGGTCCGCTGGCTATGATCGGCATGATGTTCCTGCAGGTGGTCGTCGCCTTTATCCCGGGAGAAGTATTTGAAATCGGCGCCGGCTATGCTTTCGGCGCCTGGTACGGACTGGCGCTCTGCCTCATCGGTACCATGGCGGGATCCGCTCTGATCTTTCTGTTCACCAAAAAGCTGGGAATCCGCATGGCCGGAAACTTCCTCACCGTGGAGCGGATCAATTCCCTCTCCTTCATTCGGGACAGCAAGCGCCGAAACCTTTTGGTCTTTCTGCTGTTTTTTCTGCCGGGAACGCCCAAAGACGTATTCACCTATTTCATCGGGCTCACTCCCATGAAATTCCACACCTTCGTGCTCCTCACCAGCGTGGCCCGCATCCCCTCCGTTTTGACCTCTACTCTGGGCGGTGACGCGCTGGGTCTTCAAAGCTACGGAACAGCGCTTCTGGTCTTTGCGGTCACCGGGATTCTCAGCCTGGCCGGCCTGCTGATCTATCGACGGATCGAGATCCGGGAAAACGAGAAAAAGCTCGAAAAACAGGGAGAAAAAAAGAGGCTGTCCGCCGTAGCCAACGAGCTGGGCCGGTAGACAAAACCGGTCCGATCTGTTAGTATAGAAACTGTTTTAAGTAGAATGGAAAGGAAACATTTCTGTATGGATAACAGACCCATCGGCTTTTTCGATTCGGGCTTGGGCGGGCTCACCTGTATCGCCCCTCTGCGCAAAGCGCTGCCCAACGAACAGATCATATACTTCGGCGACACCGCCAGGACGCCCTATGGCTCCAAGACCACGGACACCATTCGGGCCTTCTCCCTGCAAATCGCCGACTTTCTGGTACGGCAGGACGTGAAGATGATCGTCATTGCCTGCAACACCGTAAGCTCCACCTGTCTGGACGACCTGCGGGCCAAGTACCCCAGCCTGCCCATTTTAGGCGTGATCGCTCCCGCAGCCAGAAAGGTGGCAAAAATATGCGGCGCTCAAAACCACGTGGGCGTGATCGGAACCAAAGCCACCATTCGCAACAACACCTACGACGGCCTGATCCACGAGCTGGCGCCGGAGCTGGACCTGCACTCCACTCCCTGCCCGGCCTTTGTTCCTCTCATCGAGGAAGGGATCATTCAAAACGAGATCATGGATCTGACGATCAAATATTATCTGGATCAGTTTCTCTCCTACCATCGGATCGACACCCTGGTGCTGGGCTGTACCCATTATCCGTTGATTCAGTCCAACCTGAGAAAGCTCTACCCCGATTTGACCATCGTCAACCCTTCGGAGGAAGTGGTCACTGACATTCAGCGAACCCTGCAAGCCGGCGGACTGTTTGCGGAACGCGGTACGGAGGAAGCGGCGGAGGTCGACAACATCTTCTACGCCAGCGACCTGTCGGAGAACTTCGTAAACATGATCAACCGGATCTTTGCAAATTCCGGTTTCACCGTGGCATTCAAAAACTTTGATCTGGAAAAAGGAGCGAAAAAATAATGATGACATTGAACGAATTGTTAGAACGGCTGGAGCTGGACAGCCCCGCCGATTTCGAATATTTTGAGCACTTCGCCGAGCTGATGGAGCTCACCGAGGAAATTCCCTACGAACCGTTTTACGCGGTGCTTGCGGCAGCCCCCGCAGACACTCTGGCGCAGCTGGCCGACAACTATTTCGAGGATATTCTTCAGGGGATCCCCGACACCACCATCGATATCTATACCCTGCT
>CAUHLX010000250.1 GCA_959606705.1 uncultured Bacillota bacterium
CCAATGTCACTTTTA
Organism: uncultured Bacillota bacterium; assembly: GCA_959606705.1. GTDB lineage: Bacteria > Bacillota > Clostridia > Peptostreptococcales > Anaerovoracaceae > CAUHLX01. The sequence goes on from CAUHLX010000250.1 coordinate 16, forward strand.
CTCTCATGATAACCCTCCATTTAAAAAATCTCGCCGCGAAGCAGCCTTTCTCTATCTCATATCATTTCAGAAATGACATACGAACCAGTTTATTTTATCGTCATTATCGTAGAGTCACTCATTTAACTTATCACAGTTTCCAAAGCATGTCAACCTGCTAAATCTCAATTTCCTCAGGATCCTCTTCCCGCAGGTAATACCATTCGCTGTCGACAAAGGCGCCTTCCGAAATTTCGTTCACCGGAAGTTTCATGTATTTTCCGTGAGCGGTGGCCGCCACCTCGCCGTCCGGCAGCAGCAGCTCTCCTTCTCCTTCAAAGACCTTCCGGGTGTTTCTCGTCACCCTCCCCACGCATTTCAAGTCGGCCTCCGTGGGGACCGGCTTTTTATATTTTAAGGTCAATTCTACCGTGACCCCCCAGCAATCCGGCTCCTCGATGCACACCGCCCTGCCGATCGTCTCGTCCAGGATCGCCGCGATCATGCCGCCGTGCACCCGGCCCGGATAGCTCTGATGCCAGTCTTCCGTCCGAAAGACACCCACCAGATCCCCGTTGTCCAGATTGTAAAACCGCGTTCCCAAACTGAACTCGTTCTGATCGCCGCACACGATGCAGCGCGCGCTGTTGTTTTGTTTCCCCGTCACTTTATGCTTCATGGTACCGCCCGCTTTCTCTTTTACTCTTCTTCCGGAACCTTGGTCACATCCACCCAGACCCCGCCGGTTGCCTCCTGCAGCTCTCGAATGGTAAACCGCACTGCCGAATTGGCCGTCCCTGCCGCCGGATACACCGCCTCGTAACGCTTCAACGATTCGTCCAGATAGATCCGAACCCCCTCCGGCAGTCCGAAGGGACAGACCCCGCCCACGGGATGGCCGGTGATCTCCTGCGTTTCATCGAAGCCCAGCATCACCGCTTTGCAATGAAACGTGTCTTTATACTTGCGATTGTCGATGCGCGCGGTGCCGCACATCACCAAGACCGCATACTCTTCCACCGCCCGTTCCTTGTCATGCTGACGAACCGCCAAAGTCTTGGCGATGCGTCCCGGCTCGCAGGAGAGACGCTGAGCCGCCAGCTCCACCGTAGCGCTGCTGTCTTCAAACAGCTTGATCTCATTGGAAATGCCGTGCTCCTCAAAATACTTCACTACCGCTTCGTAGCCCATTCGCCCCTCGCCTCCTTCTGCTGTCCGTTTCGCCGGCCAATTACCACAGATGTCCTTTGGTTAAAAAGGCCGCGCCGTCAAAAATCCATGCGATTATTATATCATAAATTCCATTTAAAATCCAAAGAATCACCACAAAATCAAAGAGAATTCCCAGCGGGACCAAAATTTGAAAGGACCGGTGCTTCGTCTTGTGCCGGAACACCAGCATCCCCGCTAAAATACCGGGGCCGCCCAGCAGAAACGCGCTGAGCAGAAGCGTCCGTTCCCGGACCCTCCACTCCCCGCGTTTCGCGCGTCTCTTATCCACCCCCATCATCGCAAAGGCCATGAGGTTCCACAGCACCAGCCCTGCAATGATCCCGTCTCCGAAATGTTCCGGCATCGTCTGCTCCCTTTTTCTATTCCGGCTTCAGCTCCTGACCCTCGTGATTTTTCACACTCTTGATCGCGGTCACAATGAGAACCAGAGCCAAAATCATCAGTGCGCCGGCGATGACGGACATCATGATGTTTCCGACCAGGATATAGTTTTTAATCAGCAGTCCCAGTGCTGACAGCGTTACCACGAACATGAAAATCATGGGGATCAGCGTAGGCAGAGTGCCTCTCTTCGTTCTTGCGAACCAAACGGTCAGGCCCAGCAGCGTCATGCTTCCCAGCAGCTGGTTGGAGGCGCCGAAAATCGGCCAGATGTTCTGGTAACCGTAAACCAGCAGAGCCGCGGCCGCGCCTACCGTAATCAGAGTGGCCACCAGCGGATGCTGCAGCGGCTTCGTCCATTCCGGCATGCCTTCGTCCTCCCCTTTGCCCATCAGCTCCTGGAACATGTAGCGGGCGATTCTGGTCGCCGTGTCCAGAGAGGTGAGCGCAAACGCGGAAAAAGACAGGATCACGAATACGTTGCCCACCCGTACCGGAAGTCCAAAGCCGTTCATCAGCTCGGCGATGCCGCCGGCAAACCGCTGGGCCGGAGTTCCGTCGATCTGAGTGGCCATGTAAGCTACGGAAATCACCGCGATAATCGCCACGATGCCTTCGACCAGCATCGCTCCGTAGCCGATGAGATGGGCGTCTTTTTCATTGTTGATCTGCTTTGAGGTGGTTCCCGAGCCCACCAGCGAGTGGAACCCGGAAATCGCTCCGCAAGCCACCGTGATGAACAGAATGGGGAACAGGTATTGCGCGGCGGAGCCTTCTCCCACCACAAAGGAGGTATAAGCCGGCATCTCGATGGTAGGATGCACCAGGAAAATGCCCGCTACTGCCCCGATGACCAGAGCATACAGAAGGAAGGAGCACAGATAGTCCCTAGGCTGCAGCAGAATCCACACCGGCATGACCGAAGCACAGGTAATGTAGATCAGCAGGATGATGTCCCAAGCCAGCTTCGACAGCTTCAGCACCGGAAACGCGTAGCCCACGTAGATGCAGAAGAACAGCAGCGCAACTCCGATGACGGAAGCCACCACCAGATTGGCCCGCCGTCTGTAAACCAGAAAACCGAACGCCACGGCCAATCCGATAAACAGCACGGAGGCGGTTCCCGCCATGGCGCCGTACAAATTGTCAGGCTGCGCGGGGTCATAGGCGAAGGTCCCGGCGCAGATATCCGTAAAGGCCGCCAGTACCAGCACCAGGGCCAGCCAGGCGAACACCGTAAACAGGCGCTTGCCGGTCAGTCCGATGTTCTCCTTCACCACCTCGCCGATGGACTTTCCTTCATGACGAATGGAAGCGAACACCGACCCGAAATCATGAACTCCTCCGATAAAAATACTGCCGATGATGATCCACAGGTACACCGGAAGCCACCCGAAGATGATGGCCTGAATAGGCCCTGTGATCGGACCCGCTCCGGCAATGGAGGAAAAGTGATGTCCGAAGACCACCTTCGCATCCGCCGGACAGTAGTCCACATCGTCTCTCAGGGTGTGGGCCGGCGTGGGCTTCGAAGGATCGATCCTCCACTTTTTCACCAAATACCCGCCATATGTAACATAGGCAATTAAGAATAAAACAATTCCGATAATTAATAATACCGCCGCATTCATACGAATTCACTCTCCTATCTCGTTAATTTTCCGACGTCAGCTCTTTGAGCCGCGCCGGTTTGACGGAGTATACTTTCTTTACATCCCGCGCCGGCTTGTTGGTAAACACCTGGCCCGTGGAAAGCTCGGCGAGCACCAGACGCGCTTCCGCCCAGCCTCTCCAAAGCATCTGAAAATTTCTGATGTATTTCAGGTTCCACACCTGCCGTTCCAACTCCCACGGAAGCTGCCGGCATACCATGACTCCCGTGACATCCGAACGAAAATGATCCTTAGGTGGTTCCAGATTCGCGGCAATCCGGCACATGCGGTCAAAATATCCCGTCACCTCTTCCTCTCCGATTCGGTCGAATGTTTTTACATAGATGTATTCGAAGGTCTCCGTCTTGTCGATGATGTCTTGAGGAGTAATGAAAATCCGCCCGGAAACGTCGTGATAGATTCCTTTCAGATCATAGAACATATCGTTTTCCGTCACATCGCGGCTCAGCTGAAAATTACGCCGCAGACGCTCAGAGATTTCTTCCAGATACTGCTTCGCTTCCATACGAGATTCCCTCCTTCGACAAAATCACCCTAAAAGTATAAGATGATCCGCTTCATTATGCAAGGCCCTGATTTCGAATCAAAGCCTCTTTTTCTTCCCGAGTCATTTTCTTGATCGCCCGCTCCCGGATCAGGGCCCGGGACTTGGACTCGCAGGCCTCGCGATACACCAGCTCCGCCGGAAGGCGCCCTCGTGTGTACTTCGCTCCCTTGCCCAGATTGTGCGTGCGCACTCTGCGTTCCACATCGTTGGTCCACCCTGTGTAGAGCGTTCCGTCGGCGCACCTTAAAATGTAAACATAGCTTTGATCGGAACCCATGCCGTCACTTCTCCATTTCATTCCCATAAGGCTCGATTCGGTCATCTCAGCGCATTCCCACATACCGTTTCAGGAATAGATTGAGACGTTTGTCCAGATTTTCTCCCGTCAGATAGAGGTCCGGAGCCATTCCGGCACCCTCGCTGAAATAGTCCTGGTCCCAGGAAAACAGGCACTCCCCGAACTGAAAGAACATTCCGGAATAGGGAAGCTCCAACCCATAGTTTGCCGCGTTTGTGAGCACTCCGCCCGTATTCGCTCCGATGACCACCAGATCATTCAAGTTGTGGGCCATGTCGGTAAAGCCCTCCGCGGCCGATGCCGTCCCCCGAGAAGTCAGGACAAACAGCAGAGGCCCATCCTCTTCCACAAACTGCGGCGCCGGTTCACTCACATAGTAGGAGCCGTCCGCTTTCAATCCGCTCTGCGCCCAGTACTCATCCATTTGCCGAAGGAGCTGTTCCTCCTG
>CAUHLX010000251.1 GCA_959606705.1 uncultured Bacillota bacterium
GGGCAATCGGAGCAACATGAAGTCGGTCATCGGTCTGTACCTGATCGGCACGCTTTTGGCGTCCTTTACCGCGGTGGCGGCCAGCTTTCTCTTTCCTTCCACACTGATTCTGGCGGAAGGAGCGGAGGTGACCGCGCCGGGAGGCATCATGGAAGTCATTCAGACCCTTCTGATGAACGCGGTAAGCAATCCCATCGGTTCGATTGTCAACGCCAATTACATCGGCGTACTGGTCTGGGCCGTCGTTTTCGGACTAGCCATGCGGGAAGCCTCCGAATCCACGAAGAGGATGCTGGGAGACGTAGCCTCCATGCTCTCCGTGGCCATTCGCTGGGTTATTAACTGTGCGCCGTTCGGAATCATGGGACTGGTCTTTGTCACGGTTTCCGAGACAGGCATCAAGGCGTTCGCCTCCTATCTGCATATTATTTTCGTCTTGGTAGGCTGCATGCTGTTTGTGGCCTTCGTACTCAATCCGATCATCGTGTTCCTGAATATCCGTCAGAATCCGTACCCCTTGGTGTTTCGCTGCATCAAGGACAGCGGAATTATGGCCTTTTTTACCAGAAGCTCCGCGGCGAACATACCGGTTAACATGTCGCTTTGTGAACGGCTGGGACTGGACGAGGAACAGTACTCGGTCTCCATTCCGCTGGGAGCGACCATCAATATGGCCGGCGCGGCGATTACTATTGCGGTGCTCACCTTGGCGGCGGCTAACACTCTGGGAATCGAAGTGGATTTTCCCACGGCCTTTCTGCTCAGCTTAGTAGCTTCCGTTTCGGCCTGCGGCTCCTCCGGAGTGGCGGGCGGTTCTCTGCTGCTGATCCCTTTGGCTTGCAGCATGTTCGGAATTTCCAATGACATCGCCATGCAGGTGGTGGGAACCGGCTTTGTCATCGGCGTCATTCAGGATTCTTGCGAAACGGCTTTAAACTCGTCATCCGACGTGCTGTTTACGGCGACGGCGGAGTTTAGAAACTGGAAGAAGCAAGGCAAGAAAATTCAGTGGTAACGAAGCGGGGTGCGGAGATCGAGGTGAACGATCGTGGGTTTATTGAATCAATTCCGGGGGCTGCCCCGTCAGGTTTACCTGCTGTCCATCGTCAGAATGATCATGGCGATGGGTACTTTCGTGTTCTCCTTTATTTCGCTCCTGGCTTCCAGTAAATACGGCTTGAACGAATTTCAGATCGGAAATGTGATGATGTTCGTAGCGGCGGCTAATATCGCCGGCTCTCTGCTGGGCGGAAAGCTGGCGGACACCTTTGGACGGAAGCGGATGTTTCTCGCCGCGGATGCCTTTGCCGTGACTTTGATCTGCACCGCCGGACTGTGCTCGGACCACGTGATCGCCCTGGTGTTTCTGGTGCTTTCCTATGCGGGCAGCAGCATGGCGATCCCCATTCTGGCAGCGATGATCACGGATATCTCCGGAGAGGAAAACCGCACGGAGTGCTTCTCTCTATTATACCTCACGCAAAATATCGGCTTTGCCATCGGACCCTCCGTAGGAGGACTTTTGTTTTATCATTACATGAAGCTGGCGTTTTACGGCCAGGGACTTTTATATTTGATTTCCGGAATTTGGATGTTTTTTGCGGTGAAGGACCGATACGTACCCGGAGTGCGGGCAGGGAAGCGATCGAACCGCGAAAACGAGGGCGGCGAAGGAAGTGAAGAGCGGGTCGACATCGGAAAACTCCAAGACAGGCGATCCCGGGAAAGCCTCTTTGCCGCCTTGAGAAAATGTCCCATCGTAGCCGCCTTTGTGGTAGGGTTGGTGATTTTAACCGCCTGCTATCAGGAGATCAGCTTTATTCTGCCTCTGCAGTTCGGCGAGCTGTTCGGAATCGAGTCGGCCTCCCGCTACGGCGGTTTTATCTGGAGCGTAAACGCGGTGGTCTGCGTCGTCTGCACTCCGCTTCTCATTTCGATTTTCAAGAGAAGAAATCAACTGTTGAATCTGGCCTTCGCGGCTTTCTTATACGCGGTGGGCTTCAGCCTAAACGGAATCGTTCATCAGATTCCGCTGTTTTACGCCGCGGTGGTGGTATGGACCTCGGGGGAGATTTTGATTTCCACAGGCGCAGGTGTTTTCATCGCCAATCACGCGCCGGAAACTCACCGGGCGCGTTTTCAATCGCTCTATGAGGTGGCCAGGGGCTTTGGCCGGGGGATCGGACCCAATGTATTCGGATTTTATCTCCTGTCCCACAGCTACGGACAAACTTGGGGTGTCATTTCACTGATCTGCCTCGTTGGAGTGGTCTACCTGCTAGTGCTCTATCGGGTGGATCAAAAAATGGAAAGGGGAGGAAACTAAGGAATGGAGACGATTACTAGCAGCAATATCATACAAATTTTAAAAAAGGCCTTGGATTCCGTGGATTCCAGGCTGGTGGACCACGGGGAGCGAGTGGGCTATCTGGTGGCTAAGATGCTGGAAGCCAAGGGGAATGCTGCTCAGGAAGAAATTGTGGATTGCTATGTTCTGGGGCTGCTTCACGACATCGGAGCCTACAAGACCGAGGAGATCGGTGAAATGATGCGCTTTGAGAGAGTGGATATTTGGAATCATTCCATCTACGGATATCTGTTTTTAAAAACGGCGGGACCCATGGGCAGCCTCGCCGACGCGGTTTTATGCCATCATGTAAACTGGAATCGGCTGGAGCAGATGCCCTGTGAGCATCGGGAGCTGGCTAACTTATTGAATTTAGCGGACCGCATCGAGACCTATTTGAGGGTGAAAGGCAAGCCGGTGGGAGCGGAACAGCTGGAAGCTTACCGCGGAACCCGTTTTCTGGGTGATCTGATCGATCTGTTTTACCAGGCGGAGGACCGTTTTCAGCTGCAGACGCGTTTGACCGACGGAAGCTTTATTCTGGACACCGAACGTTTCATGAATCTGGCAGCCTATGATATGACCACCTTGATCCGCTGCATACAGATGGCGGCGTATTCCATCGATTTTCGCAGCGAAACCACCGTAACCCACACCATTACCACCGTAAGCGTCAGCGTGGAGCTGGCAAGGCTGCTGGACGTATCCTCCTTTGCGAAACGCCAGATTTATCTGGGCGCCTATCTCCACGATTTGGGAAAGATCGTGATTCCCGTGGAGATCATCGAAAAGCCCGGCCAGCTTACTCCACAGGAAATGGAAGTCATGAAAACACATGTGGTGCATTCCGGACGGATCATTCGGGGCTTTGTCAGTGAAAGCATCTATAATATCGCCACCCGTCACCACGAAAAATTGGACGGAAGCGGTTACCCTCTGGGCTTGAAAGCGAATCAGTTGAGTCTGCCGGAGCAGATCGTGGCCGTGGCCGATATCATCAGCGCTTTATACGGAAGAAGAAGCTATAAGGACGCTTTCCCAAAGGAGCGCGTGATTTCGATTTTAAAGAGCATGGCCGAGGATGGAAAGATCTCGAAGCTGGTGACCAGCGTGGCCATCGAACACTACGACGAGATTCTTCTCAATACCAATCGGAATTGCGAGGATCAGATCCGTCGATACGAAGAGATGAAGGTCGAGTATGAGCGGCTGTCCGCCGAACTGCCGCAGGAGAATTAGGGAAGGGAAGTAGAACGCGTGAAAAAGAAAGGGATGAAAAACGGCGGGAAGCGCAAAAGCGCAGCGCTGTGTCTGCTGATGCTGATGCTTGCCATGGGGTTGATTGGCTGTGGAGCAGGAGCGGCGGAAACGGATGAAAATCAGGGAGCGGAGGAAGGCTTTCCCGTGACGATCACCGATGATTTGGGAGCGGAGGTGACCTTTGAGAAGGCGCCGGAACGGATCGTATCTCTGTCTCCGGCCAACACGGAAATTCTGTTTGCTCTGGGGCTTTCGAAGCAAATCGTGGGACGAACGGATTACTGCAATTACCCGAAGGAGGCGGAACAGGTTCCTTCGGTGGGGGATTTCAACGCACCAAACCTGGAGAAAATCGTTTCCATGGCGCCGGAGCTGGTAATGGCTACGGATTTTATCGATGAAGAGATTCGTGCTCAGCTGGAAAACGGAGGAGTCAAGGTGGTGGTATTTCGCGCCGGCGGCATCGATGACGTACTGGCGGACATTTTGAAAACCGGCCAAATCACCGGGACTTCCGAAAAAGCCAAGGAGCTTACGGACGCGATGGCCGCTCAGCGTCAGGAAATTATGGAAAAAGCCGCCGCCGCGCCGGAGCGGACGTCGGTCTTCATCGATATCGGAGACTTTTACAGCGCAGGGAAGGGCTCGCTGCTGGATTCCATGCTTCAAGATCTGAAGGTGGAAAATATTGCGGGCCAGATCGGAGATCCCTGGCCGCTGCTTTCCAAGGAGACCATCCTTTCCGCCAATCCGGACGTATATCTGTCTCTGTACACGTCACCTGAGGAAATCCGTAAGATCGCCGGCTTTGACATCCTGAACGCCATCCGCAATGACCGGATCGTGTTCTATGAAATGCTTTCACCGGAAAGTGATCTGATCCAGCGCCCGGGTCCTCGAATCGTGGACGGACTGGAACGGCTAGCCAAGGA